>NZ_JBWOMN010000137.1:0-59684 GCF_056449545.1 Oceanicella sp.
CGCGCGCGCCGCCGCCGCCGCCGCGCCCGGCAGATCGCCCCGCGTGGCCAGCATGTCGGCAAGCTTCAGCAGCGTCGCCTCGCTGTCGCCGGCGGCCGCGGCGCCGGGCGCGTCGACCACCGGCATCCACAGCTCGCCGTCCTCGCGATGCGGCGGATGATAGCCGCGAGCGGCGGGCACCGGCGCGAAGGCCGCGCCGTCCTCGTCGGCGAGGTAGTCGTAGCCGATCGCCTGCAGGCGCCGTTCAGGGTCCAGCGCCGCGTAGAGGTCGCGCCGCGCGCGCCGCCGCGCCGGGGCGATCATTTTCAGGTGGTAGAGATTGATGCCGCTGTCGCGGATCTGGTAATCGGGCCCCGGCGGCAGCCATGGCGCATGCAGCGCGCCGGCGTTGCGGCGCTGCCCGTCGATCAGCGGAAACAGCCGGATGACGGTCTTGCCGCCCCAGATGCCGTCGGTGCGATAGGCGTCGGGCGCGTACAGTTCACGCAGGCGAAAGCTCCAGGCCGCCGGGCCATCGGCCGAGATCAGCTCGGGCATGGCCTCGCGCATCCCGGTTTCGAAACGTTCGTCGGGATCCACCGGCAAGACCCAGCGCGCCCCGGCGGCGCGCGCCGCGTCGAGCAGCGCGCCCTGTCGGTCCGGTTCGCTGGACACCGCGTCGCGCGCCTGCCGGTCGTCCAGAGAAATCCAGCCATCGACGAAGGGGCGGATGTTCTCGATCAGATCCGGCACCAGATGCGCGTCATAGCGGAACGCGAACACTGCCAGCACACGCGGATTCGGGACAAGAAGCCGGGTTTCGATCATCGGGCAATCGTTACGGTCGGGACAAGGCGAGGGCCGGCAAATCCAGATCTGCAATTCCGGGTCGAGACTGCGTCTTGATCGGTCATGCGAAGGCGATTGCGGCTGTCTATCGCGCATGGTTGCGGCTGGCAACCGGTCAGGGCGCGCCGCCCGGATCTGGCGGTCGGTCGCGCCGCCGCGCGGGTTCAGTCGTCCACATTGCCGAAAAGCCGGTTATGGGTCGGGCTGACCAGGATCTCGTTGAGGCAGACATGGGGCGGTGATTCGGCGACGAACCGCACCACACGGCCCAGATCCTCGGCCTGCAGCATCAGCGCGCGCGCCGCTTGCGACGGCGGCGAGGGGCGGGCGTCGAGGATCTCGGTCGCCACTTCGCCGGGCATGATCGCCGAGGCGCGGATGCCGTTGCGCCCTTCTTCCTGGTTGAGCGAATGCGCCAGCGCCACCACCCCGTGCTTGGAGGCGTTGTAGGCGCCCCCCGAGAGCGGCAGCGGGTGGCGCCCGGCCCATGAGGCGATCATCGCCACCAGCCCGCCGCGCTGCGCCCGCATCGCCGGCAGCGCCGCGGCCACGCCGTGCATCACCCCGGTGAGGTTGACGTCGATGATGCGCGCCCAATCGGCCATGGAGACTGCGGCGAAGCTGCGCTCGGCGACGTTCATCCCGGCATTGGCGACGAGGATGTCGATGCGCCCATGGCGCGCGAGGATGTCGTCGGCCACGGCCTGCGCGGCCTCGGCGTCGGTGACGTCGAGCGTCGCCGCATCGGCGTCGCCGCCCGCGGCGCGGATGTCGGCGGCGACCTGTTCCAGCGGTTCCGCGCGCCGCCCGCTCAGCACCACGCGGGCGCCGCCCTGCGCCAGCGAATGCGCCGTCGCGGCGCCGATGCCGCTGCCGGCGCCGGTGATCCACGCCACCTGTCCGTCGAGTTTCATGCCGGTCTCCTGCCTGTTGTCGGGGTCGGTTGCAAAGCTTGGACGCCGAAATCCTCGACCGGGCGCAGCGGGCCGCGGTCCAGCCGCCAGACGAAATCCGCCGCGCCCGACGCGCGCGGGAAGATTTCGCGCACCAGCGGGTCGTGGCCGGGGATCACCAGCCCGGGATCCGAGGCCAGCGACTGGATCAGGTCGAACCCGCGCAGCATGTCCTCCATGTCCACAAGGATCGGAAACGGGCTGCGCTTGCGGTAGTTTTCGTAATAATGCGCCGCGTCCGAGGCGAGGCACAGCCACCCCGACGCGGTCTTGACCCGCACCGCCTGCAGCCCGCGCGAATGCCCGCCGATGCGGTGCACGGTGACCCCGGGGGCCACCGCCGCGTCGCCGTCATGAAAAATCACCCGGCCCGAGAACGCATGCCGGACCATTTCGCAGACATGCTCGACGGTGAAGGGGTGGTTGAGCGCCGTGTCGCACATGCAGGGGCCGGTGGCGTAGGCCATCTCGGCGGTCTGCAGGTGGAAATGCGCGTTGGGAAACCGGTGCAGCCCGCCGGCGTGGTCGTAATGCAGATGGGTGATGATGACGGAGTCCACGTCCTGCGCCTCGACGCCCAGCGCCGCCAGCGCCGTCGCCGGGTCGCGCTGGATCGGGCGGCCGCGCCGCCTGGCCTCGACGCCGTCATATCCGGTGTCGACGACGATGACCCGGTCCCCCTGCTTCAGCGCCCAGACATAGTAGTCGATGGGGTGGGGCGCATCATGGTCGTCGGCCATGATGAAGGAATCGCGCCGCGTGCGGGCGTTCCGGTCGGCGTATTTCAGCGCGTAGACTTCCCAGACATCGTCCATGGCCATCCCTTTCCCGGCTGCGGCTATGCGGTTTCAGTAATGCGGCGGCGGCTGGTCGGGCGGGGGCGCGTCGCCGGTCTGCGGGTCGGCCTGCGCCTCGGCCAGCCGCTGCGCCACGAAGGCGAGCCGGCGTTTCAGCGCGTCGATCTCGTCCCATTGGCGGCGCACCGTGTCCGACAGTTCGTCGATGGTCAGGGTCTGGTGGGCGACGTGGATCTCCAGATCCGTCAGCCGCGCCGCCAGCGCCGGCGCGCCGGCCTGCGCCGCATCCCCGGCCCCGCGTTGGTCGCGATCCTGCGTTCCCGTCATGCCTTGCCCCGCCCCTTGCGCCCCGCTGCGCCGAAAGCCACGTTAAATCAGCGAGGCTTTGAAAGCGAAGCCGTTATATGTTCTTGTCGTGGAACCATTCGAACGCCCTGTCGCGGCTGGGCGGGGCCATAGGCATCCTGGGGGGTCGCCGTTGCGTGTAACCATCACCGTCTCGGGCATCGGCGCCGGCGCCGCGCGGGCCGCCGGGGGCGATTTCCGCGAGGTCGAGATCGGCCCCGCGCCTTTTGTCATCGGGCGCGGCGAGGTCAGCGACCTGCAGGTTGAGGATGACGCGCTGGAAATCTCGCGCCTGCATTGCGAACTGCGCGAGCACGAGGGCCGGTTGGTGCTCACCGACCGCTCGTCCAACGGCACCTTTGTCGGCTCGCGGGCGAATCAGCTGGTGAAGAATCAGCCGACGCATCTGCCCGACAGCGCCGTGCTGCTGGTCGGCGGCGCGCGGCTGGAGCTGAAGGTGCTGCGCCCCGGGGCTTCGGCGATCGAGGACAGCGGCGGGCTTGATCTGGATTCCGCCGATGACGGCGACGACGTGTTCGGGGTGCGCAACGTCACCGGCGCGCGGCCCGAGCCCAGGCGCCGCGCCGCGCCGGCGGAACCGCCGCTGGATCTGGACGTGGGCGCGGCGGCGGGCGGGCTGGCCGGGTTCGCGGATGATCCGGCGGGCGCGTCGGATGGCGGCGGCGATCTGGGTTTCGGCGCGAATTCGCTGCTGGCGCGCGAGGCGGCCCGCGCCGCGGCGGCCGAGGACGGCCCCGCCCCGACCAGCGCCGACATGAGTTTCGCCCCGCCGCGGCAGGCGCGCCCGCCGGCCGACGCGGCCCCGATGGCGGGCGGCGCGGCGCGCGCCGGATCGGGCGCCCGATCCGGTGACGTGAAGCTGCCCGATGACTGGATGGATGATTTCGGCGACGGGCCTTCGCTTGACGACGACGATCTTGATCCCGGGGCCCCGGTCGCGCCCGAAGACGACCCGCTGGCCCGGATGGAAATGGATCTCGACGATCTCGATCCCGGCGGGCCTGCGCCCGATCCGACCCCGACCCCGGCCCCAACCCCAACCCCGGCCCCAACCCCAACCCCGGCCCCTGCGGCGTCGATCCCCGATCCGGCGCCGATCGATCTTGAACCTGTTCCCGTTGCGGCGCCCGTCGCCGCGCCCGCGCCTCAGCCCGCCGACTCCGTGGCCCTGCGCGAAATATTCGAGGCGGTGGGGCTCGACTACGACGCCACGCCGCCGGCGCGCCGCGCCGGTCTCGCCATCGAAATCGCCCGCCAGCACCGGGCCATGGCCGACGGGCTGCGTCGCCTGCTGCTCATGCGCCGGGACGCGAAGATCGCGCTCGGGGTGCGATCGAGCCAGGTCGAGGTCGGCATGAATCCGTTGAAATGGGCCCCTGACGCCAACGCCGCGGTGGACGCGCTGCTCGGGTCCGGGACCGGCAGCTACAAGCGCGGCGACGCGGCCATCGACGACGCGGTGCGCTCGCTGGAAAGCCACCAGCTGGCGATGATCGGCGGCGTGAAGGCGGCGTTGCGGATCGCGCTCGGGGCCTTCGATCCCAACGAACTGGAGAAGAAGATCAAGTCCAGGGGCCTGTCCGCGGTGCTTCCGCAATTGCGCCGGGCCGAGCTTTGGGACAAGTTCGTGGAGAATTACACGGGCTTCGTGGAACAGGCGAATGACGACATTCGCATGGTTCTGGGCCGCGAGCTCGACAAGCTGTATTCTGACGACGGCGCTTCCGGGGGCCGCAACAGGCTGGATTGATGCAGGGGCCCGCCGGCTTGGCGGGCGACGAAAGGGAGTGGCATGGCGCTGGAACGTCGCGTGATGTGGGTCGAGGGCATGTTCCTGCGGCAGCATCACTTTCAGCAGCAGGACCGGTATGTGGACGCGACCGTCCGGGACCGCATCGCCGCCCTGTTCCCGTTCGGCTGGGGCCTGCGCCGCGCGCGCGTCGACGAAACCGCGCTGGCCGCCGGGTCCTTCGCGCTGGCGGAGGCCGAGGGGCTGCTGCCCGACGGCGCGCCTTTCGCCTTTCCCGGCCGCGATCCGGCCCCGGCGGCGATCGAGCTTGACCGCGACGTGATCAACCAGAACGTCTATCTGGTGGCCCCCGAAATCCGCCCCGGCCAGTTGCTGGGCGCCGCCCCGCGCGAGGGCGGCGGCCAGGTCGCCACCCGCTACGTGGTCGAGGAGGCGGAGGTTCGCGACAATCTCAACGAGGCGACGCAGCCGGTTGAACTGCAGCTCGGCGCGTTGAACCTGCGCTACGAGATCGGCGACCGCGACCGCCCCGGCTTCGTCGCCATGCCGGTGGCGCGGATCGCGGAACGCGGCGGCGACCGCATGGTGGCGCTGGTCGAAAACTACATCCCGCCGGTGCTCAGCGCCTCGGCCAACCCGGCGCTGACCGGTTATCTGGCCGAGATCGCCACCCTGCTGGACGCGCGCGCCGACGCGCTGGCCGGGCAATACAGCCAGGTTGGCGGGACCGGCGGCGCGGCGATCCACGAATTCATGCTGCTGCAGCTGGTCAACGCCAAATGCTGCCAGTTCAACGCCCTGCGCGACGCCGCCCATCACCACCCCGAACCGATCCACCGCCAGATGCTGGAACTGGCCGGGGCGCTTGCCGCCTTCACCCGCGAGGACACCCGCCGCCCGCCGAGATTCCCCAGATACGACCACGACAACCTGACCGCCACCTTCGCCCCGGTGATGGAGGAGCTGCGCCGCGGGCTCGCCTATCTGGGCGAACAGAAGGCGGTGCGCATCCCGCTCAAGGTCAACCGCCACCAGATCCATTTCGGCCCGATCCCGCATACGGACATCATCGACAACGGCCGCTTCGTGCTGATCGCCAACGCCGCCATGGACAGCGAGGAGTTCCGCGCGCTGTTCCCGCGTCAGGTCTCCATCGGCTCGGTCAACGAGATCAAGTCGATCATCGGCGCAGCGGACCGATCGGTGCGCATCCGCCCGCTGGCGCATCCGCCCCAGGAACTGCCGCGCATGGCCGGGTGGCTGTATCTGGAACTGGACAAGACCACCGCCGGTTGGCAGGACGTGGCCCGCAGCCAGTCCATCGCCATCCACTACGCGGCCCGCTTTCCGGAGCTGGAGATCCAGCTCTGGGGCATCAGGGAATAGGAGCGCGGCATGGCTGACAGCGACCCGCCGGAGTCCGACCCCTTTGACATCGGCGGCCAGAACGGCGGTCAACAGGGGGGCGCCGGCCCGGCGCCGCGCACCGTGGTCATCCCCAACCCCGCCGGGCGGCGCGCGCCGCGCCCCGCCGCGGCGGCCGCGCCCTCGGCCCCCGCCTACGGGCTCAACGAAGCCGACGCCGGGCGCCCCGGGGTCAATCCGCTGGTTGACGCCGCCGCCCCGGTATTCGAGCTGATCGTCTATCTCGGGCGTCAGGCGCAGCCCATGGACCTGGGCGAGCTGCGCAGCCGCATCCTGCTGATCATGCGCCGTTTCGTCGAGGCGGCGACGGCGGCGGGCGAGCCGCGCCAGGTGGTGGGGGTGGCGCGCTACGCGTTGTCGGCGACGCTCGATGACGTGATCCTGTCGCGCCCCTGGTCCGAGGATCTGACGCTGGAATGGGGCGCGCGCACGCTGATTTCGGAACTGGAGAACGAGGTGATCGCCGGCGATCGCTTCTTCGAATTTCTCGAAAAGGCCGAAAGCGACCCGGCGCGGTTCCGCAACCTGATCGAGCTGATGTATATCTGCATCAGCCTTGGCTTCATGGGCCGCTACCGGCGCGAACGCGCGCTGCTGCCCGAACTTGAACGCATCCGCGCCAAGGCGTTTCAGGTCATCAACGACACGCGCGGCGGGCTTGCCGACCGGGTCAGCCTGCATTGGCGGGGCGAGCCCCGCGACCGGCGCAAGATCCGCGAACTGATCCCGCTGTGGCTGGCCTTCGCGGTCTCCGCCGGGGTGGCGGGGCTGATGTTCGTGCTCGCCTACGGCTTTGTCGGCGACGCGGCGGCGCGGTCGGTGGCGGCGGTGTCGGCGATGCCGCTGAAGGGCGTCACCGAGATCGTGCAGTATCAGCCGCCCTACACCCCGCCGCCGGTGATCGTGGCGCCGCCGTCGGAATCCAGCGATCTCGAGGAGGTCGAATTCTTCCTGCAGCCGGAAATCGACGAAGGCCTGGTGCAGGTCTACGAACAATCCGGCGAATTGCGCATCCGCATCGTCACCGAGGTGGCGGGCAAGGCCATGTTCGGATCGGCCAAGGCCGAGGTGCAGGACGCCTACCGCCCGGTTCTGGAACGCGTCGCCAACGCGCTCAACGACAAGGATGGCGGGGTGATCATCGAGGGGCATTCGGATTCGATCCCCCTGAAGCACAACCGGAAATACGCCTCCAACTACCATCTGTCGCTGGCGCGCGCCGAGGCGGCGATGCGGGTGATGTCGGGCTTCATGGCCGAACCGGGGCGGCTCAGCGCCGTGGGCAAGGCCGAAAACGAACCCATCGCCTCCAACAAGACCCGCGAGGGGCGCGCGCTCAACCGCCGCGTCGAAATCGTGCTTGTTCCGCCCGAAGGGGACGCGCAGTGAAGAAGTTTCTGCTCCACCCGGTGTTTCTGGGCTTCGTGGCGCTGGTCATCCTGTCGCTGATCGCCTGGTTCGTCGGCGAATTGTTCGTCGCGACCGAAGGCGTCTGGACGCGGGTCGCCATCATCGCCGGGCTGACGCTGGTCTGGCTGATCTTCGTCGCCATCCGCTGGTGGCGCAAGCGCCGCGCCGCGAGGGCGCTGGTCGAGGGCATGACCGAAGACCCGGACGCCGACGCGATCAGCGACGAGGAAGCCGCCCTGCGCCGCAAATTCGCCGAAGCGGTGAAAAGCCTCGCCAGGCTGCGCTTCAAGTCGCGCTTCGGCGGCACGCGGCATCTGTATGAACTGCCGTGGTATGTGATCATCGGGCCGTCGGGCGCCGGCAAGACCACGGCGCTGAAGAATTGCGGGCTGGAGTTTCCGCTGCAAAAGGACGGCGACGGCGAAATCGCGCTGGACGGCGTCGGGGGCACCCGCAACTGCGACTGGGTGTTCACCAATGACGCGGTGTTCATCGACACCGCCGGGCGCTACGCCTCGCATGGCGCCAACGCCGCGGTGGACAGCGCCGCCTGGGGCAATTTCCTGAAGCTGCTGGAAAAGACCCGCCCGTCCGAACCCATCAACGGCGTGATCGTGGCCATATCCGTGGCCGAGATCGCCACCGCCGGGGCCGAGGAGATCGACGCGCTGGCCAAGGCCCTGCGCGAACGGCTGGGCGAGTTGAACGAGGCGATGTCGGCGGCGGTGCCGGTCTACGTGATGTTCACCAAGGCCGATCTGCTGGTGGGCTTCACCGAGATGTTCCAGTCCCTGCGCAAGGACGAGCGCGAACAGGTCTGGGGCGCCACCTTCCCCATGGGCAAGTTCAAGGATCTGACCGCCGAATGCGCCGAGAGCCTGGCGCTGGTCGAACCGGAATTCGACGCGCTGATCGCGCGCCTCGGCGAATTGCAGTTCGCGCGGCTGCAGGAGGAAACCGACCCCGGCATGCGGGCGCGGATCTTCGGGTTCCCGGCGCAGTTCTCCTCGATGAAGCCGGTGGTGGCGCGGCTCTTGCAAAAGACCTTCGAGCCCGACCGCTTCAGCCGACCGTTCGTGCTGCGCGGGTTCTATTTCACCTCCGCCACCCAGACCGGGCAGCCGGTGGACCGGCTGATCGCCCGCATGGCGGCGAATTTCGGGTTGGAGCGCCAGGCGGTGGGGCTGCTGTCGGGCGCCGGGCGCAGCTATTTCCTCGGCGACCTGCTGCGCAAGGTGGTGTTTCCCGAACAGGGCGTGGTGCGCGCCACCGCGCGCAAGAAACGCGGGCTGGCGGCGCTGAAGATCGCCGGGCTGGCGGCCAGCGTGGCGCTGCCGCTGCTGCTGGGGCTCGGGTTCTGGATGGTCTGGGACCACAACCGCCTGCAGGCGGACCAGTTCACCGCGGCGATGAAGCGATACGAGACGGCGCTGATCGACGGCGATTTCATGACCCTGAACGCCGAGACCGGCGAAACCGAACCCGTGCCGGTCGCCGATCAGAATCTGGAGGCGGCGCTGGCCCCGCTGGCCATCCTGCGCGACACGCGCGACGCGCTGGCCGCGCCGGACTCCGACCCGCCCTTCTGGGGCATGGGCATCGATGACAGCGCCGCGATCCGCGCCCAGGCCCAGCAGGCCTACGAGGAGGCGCTGGACGATCTGCTGCGCACCCGCATGATGTTCCGCCTCGAACAGCAGCTCGACGAACATCTGCACCAGCCGGAAATCGTCTACGACTACCTGAAAAGCTACATGATGATCGGCGGGGTGGCCCCGGCGTTCGACAAGGACTACCTGCGCGACTTTTTCGGCGAGGATTGGGCCGAGGCCTATCCCGGCATTCCCAACGCCTCGATCCGCGCCGCGCTGAGCGAGCATCTCGACGCCATGCTGGCGGCCGGGGTGCGGCCGCGCGATCTCAACAACGACTGGCTGGCCAAGGCGCGCGCCGCCGTCGGTCAGATCTCGCTGGCCGAACGCGCCTACCGGATCATGCGCCGCTCGCCCGAGGCGCGCGCGCTGAAGAACTGGGACCCGGTGACCAGCGGCGGGCGCACCGCGCCGGTGGTGTTCGTGCGCAAGTCCGGCGATCCGCTGGAAACGCCGGTGCGGGGCATCTACACCTATGACGGGTTCTGGGGCTATTTCATCCGCAGCCTCGGCGACGCCGCGCAGGCGGCGGTGGACGAACAATGGCTGGTGGCCGAGGCCCCGCGCAGCGGCGAGGACGAGACCCGCCAGATCATGGGCGACATCCTCGAGCTGTATTACGAGGATTACATATCGGTCTGGAACAAGACCGTCGAGGATCTGCGCTTCGTCACCTTCCGCGACGTTGACCACGCGGCGGACGTGTTCAGCGCCGCCTCCTCGACCACCTCGCCCTGGGTGCGGATCATGATCGACGTGGCGCGCGAAACCGATCTCGCCGCCGCCCCGGCGCAGGATTCGCCGCTGTTCAACGAGGTGCTGGAAAAGGGCATGCTGGCGCTGCGCCGCGGCACGCCCAAGGGCGCCGATCTCATCGGCGCCGCGGCCGCGCAGGCAAGCAGCAGCCTGCCGGGCGCGCCGGTGTCCAACGCGTTCGAGGAACTGCGCGATTTCGTCCGCGACGGGCGCCCCGGGACGGAGATCGACACCGTGCGCCGGGCGCTCAACGCGCTTTACGGGCGGGTGCTCAACATGAAGCGCCGCGGCGAACGGCTGGAAATCCTGTCCGCCACGCAGCAGGGGCAGGATCTGCTGCAGGCGGCCAAGCGCGCGCCGCTGGCGGTGGAGCAGTCGATCGTCGAACTGTTCGAACAGGCGGACGCGTTTTCGCGCGGGCAGAAACGCGCGCAGCTGTCGGAAATCTGGTCGTCGCGCATCTTCCCGATCTGCCAGCAGAACCTGCATGGCCGCTATCCCTTCGGCAAGGGCGCCCCGGCGCCGTTGCTCGACATGGCCTCGACCATCGGTCCGGGCGGCGTCATCGACACGTTCTTTCAGGAAGAACTGGCGCGCTTCGTCAACACAAGGGTCTCGCCCTGGCGCTGGACCGAGGAGGGCGCGGCGCTGGGCGTCTCCGGCAAGAACCTGGCCTTCTTCGAAAAGGCCGACCGGGTGCGCAAGGCGTTCTTCCCCGGCGGGGTGCTGGCGCCGCAGATGCGGCTCAACGTGATCCCGCGCGCCTTCGACCCGGCGGTGACCGTGGCGCGGATGCAGGTGGGCGGCGCGCAGGCGGCGTTCGAAAACGGCAAGCGTCAGGGCCAGCAGCTGATCTGGCCCGGCGCGCAGCCGGGCGCCGGCGCCACCCTGGCGCTGCAATACGGCGATGAGGGGCAGGAATCCTTCGTCTCCGAGCCCGGCGAATGGGGGCTGTTCCGCATGCTCGACAACGCCTCGGTGCGGCCCATGGGCGCCGGCGACCGGGTGCGGGTGCGCTTCATGGTCGAAGGGCGGCCCTTCATGGTGGAGATCAGCCTCGGGACCGCGAACAACCCGCTGTCCCTGAAGAAAGAAATCGGGGGCTTTCGGTGCCCGGCGCGGCTGTGACCCCGCTGGCGGTCGGCTATTGCGGCAAGGCGCCGCGATACGGCGATTTCGTCGCCCGCGGCCTGCCCGCGGCGGCGCGCCGCCAGATCGAGGACTGGCTGTCGGCGGGGCTCGCGGCCTCGCGCAAGGCGCTGGGCGACGGTTTTGACGCGGCCTGGCGGCGCGCGCCGCTCTGGCGTTTCGCCGCCCGCCCCGGCGGGCTGGCGGCGCCGCTGGCGCTGGGGGCGGTCGGGCCGAGCGTGGACAGCGTCGGGCGGTGCTACCCGCTTTGCGTCGCGGCGCTGTTCGACGGCGACGCCGCGCCGGAACGGGCGCTGGCCGCGCAGGCGGCGTTTCTGGCCGCGGCGGAGGATTTTCTGCTCGACGCGCTCGACCCCGGCGCCGATCTCGACGCGCTGTTCGCCGGCCTGCCCGCGCCGGCTGCGATGGCGGCGGGGGGTGACGGCGCCCTGGGCGACGGCGCCAGCGCCTGGGCGACGCTGGGCGTCGGCGGCGCGCCGGTCCTGAGGGTCTCCACCGACGGCCCGCCCGATCCGGCTGCGATCATGCCCCGGCTGCTGGCGGTCGCGCCGCCAACCGATTCCCCCCCCGACCCGCTGGCCGACCTTCCCCCCGGCGCGCCCGACGAGGCCGCCGCGTTAACCGAATCCCAACCTGTGAGGCGTGTCATGACCCCGCCCGAGCCGCTTGAGACCGATCCGGGCGACGACCCGCTTCATGGCCAACCGCTGGGGCTCGATCTTCATGAGGACACCCCATGACCCCGTTGCCCGGCCCAGCCACGCAAAGCCCGATCCACGCCGTGTCGGCGGGGTTGAGCGATGTGGGCGCGGTGCGCGAGCACAACGAGGACGCGCTGCTGCAGCGCGACGACATCGGGTTGTGGGCGGTGGCGGACGGCATGGGCGGCCATGCGCGCGGCGATTTCGCCGCCGCCACCATCATGACGCATTTGCAGGAGGCCGCGCCGGCGCTGCGCCCGCGCGACCGTCTGCGCGAATTGGTGACCCGGGTGGAGGCCGCCAACGCGATCCTGCGCTCGGTCGCCGCCGAGGAGGGCGTGGAGGCCATCGGCGCGACGCTTGTGGCGTTTCTCGAAGCCGGGACCACGGGCCTGTTCGTCTGGATCGGCGACAGCCGCGGCTACCACCTGCGCGACGGGGAGATGCGGCAGATGACCCGCGATCATTCGGTGGTGCAGGAACTGGTCGCGCGCGGCGAGATCTCCGAGGACGAGGCCGAATCGCATCCCCACGCCCATGTGCTGACCCGCGCCATCGGCGCCTCGGAGGACCTGGATTTCGATTTCGAACAGGTGCGGATCGCGCGCGGCGACCGGGTGCTGCTGTGCTCGGACGGGTTGACCCGCGCCCTGCCGCCGCTGCGGCTGGCGGAACTGTTCGACGCCGCCTCGGGGCCTCAGCAGGCGGTGGAGGATCTGATCGGCGCGGCGCTGGACGCGCGCGCTCAGGACAACGTCACCGCGCTGGCGGTGTTCTTCGAATAACCGCCGCCGGGCCGCGCGCCCGGCCACCGTTTGCGCGGCGCGCGTTGACTATCGGCCCTGCGCCCCCCATCTCAGATCCATTGAACGCTTGCAATTGAACGCCATGCACAAGGAGGCGCCCCATGCTGCGCATCATCTTCAGCGGCCTCGTCGCCGCAGCGCTGATCTTTCCGACCCTGTCCGGGGCGGCCGAGATGTCCTCGGATGAAATCCTGCAACGCCTTCAGGCGCAGCGCGCCGATCTGAAGAAGCAGGGCAAGACCCGCCAGGCCCGCACCCGCACCCTGTCCATCGTCGACGACGCCGCCGCGCCCGCGCCGCAAGCCGCCGCGACCCAGGCCCCCGCCGCGACCGTGGCCCGCGCCCAGCCCTCGCCGCAGGATACGGTGGTGGTGATCCCGGCGCAGAAGGAAACCCCGGCGATGCTGGTCTCCGCCGAACCGGGGGTCGCGGCCAGCGCGCCGCCGCCCCAGGCGCTGGACGCGGCGGTGACCATCGACCTGCAGATCCTGTTCGAATTCGACAGCGCCCGGCTCCAGCACCGCGCGCGCGGGCAGGTCGCCAAGCTGTGCAAGGCGCTCGGCGCCGATCGGGGCGAAGGCGTCTACCAGGTCATCGGGCACACCGATTCCTCGGGCTCCTTCGACTACAACCTGACCCTGTCGCGGGCGCGCGCGGCCGAGGTGATCCGGTACCTCACCGGTCCGGAATGCGGCATGCCCAAGCGCCGCTTCATCGCCGTGGGCATGGGCGAGCAGCGCCTCAAGCTCCCCGAATCGCCGCGCTCCGCCGCCAACCGCCGGGTGGAGATCCAGATCGCCGGCTGAGCCGCCCGAAATACGGGTCGTTTACGGTTCGTCAAGAAAGTATCTCCAAGAAAACAGATGATATCCTGTCGGCGCCCGCTATTCTGCGGGCGCCGAATTTGGTCCGGGAGAGTCGCTGCATGACCGACGAGCGGGAATTCACCCTCGACGATGCGTTCTACCAGCCCGTGTCGCCCGACGATCCGGCCGGACCGGATCTGCGCCGCGACGAAGACCACCACGCGTTTCGCCAGCTCTGCACCCCCCGCCCCGAACGCTACGACCCGATCGCCGGCAAGGAGCTGCCCGCCGAACCCGCCCGCTGGAAAGAGGCCCTGCCCGCCGGGCGCGCGCTGCTGGCGCGCACCAAGGACGCGACCGTGCTGGCGCTGGTCGCGCAGGCGGAACTGGCGGTGAACGGCCTGCCGGGGCTGGCCGGGGCGCTCGACCTGATGCGCGCGACCCTGAAGGACCACTGGCAGGCGATGCATCCGCGCGCCGACGAGGACGACGATTACTGGGAACGCGCCGCGGTGTTCCGCGCGCTCAACGGGGTCAACATGCTGGCGCGGCCCATCGAACAGGCGGCGCTGCACGTGTCGCCCGCGGTGGGGCCGCTGAGCTGGCGCACGCTGGCCATCGCCGCCGGCGAACTGGACGCGAAGAAAAACGAGATCGCGCTTGGCGAGGACAATCTGCGCCAGCTGCTGGCCGAGGAGAAGGGCGGCGCCGAAGCTTTCGCGCGCGCCTGGCGCGCGGCGGGGGCGGCCAAGGCGCTGCTGGGCGAAATCGAAACCATCGTGTCCGAGGCCGAGGGCTCCGAGCGCATCTCGCTCGCCGCCCCGGTGGGCGCGTTGGAAAAGCTGGAGGCGGCGCTCGCGCCCTATGCCGACGCCGCCGCCGCGCCGATAGAGGACGCCGCGGCGGACGCCGCCGGCGAGGACGCCGCCGCGCCCAACCGCGCCCGCCCCGGACAGATCGCCGATCGCGACGAGGCGGTGGCGCTGATGAACGCGGTGATCGCCTATTACGCGCGCAGCGCGCGTTCCAGCCCGGTGCCCTTCATCCTGATTCGGGTGCGCGACCTGCTCGACAAGTCGTTTTCCGAGGTGCTGGACGAGGTGGCGCCGGGCGACTGGGCCGACGCGGCGCTGAAGATCGACGGCATGAGCGCCGAGCTGCTCGGCGCGGTGCCTGATTCGCCCGCGCCCGGCGATCGCAGCGCCCCCCGGACCGGCGCCGCCGCGGGCGAGGCCATGTCCGACGCCGCCGCCCGCGTCGCCGCCGCGGTGGAGGCGATCGCGACGGCCGCCGCCGCGCCGGATGCGCCCGCCGCGCCCCCTGACGGCGCCTCCGAGGGCGACGCGGGCGACCGGATCGCCCCCCCCGCGCCGCCCGATCTGGCGCCGCTGATTGCAGAGGCGCGCGAGGCGGTTGCGGCGCTCGAGGCCGTTGCGACCGCGCCCGCCGGCGCCGCGTCGCCCGGCGATGCGCCGGGCGCCGAGTCGCCCGGCGGCATCGACGGGCGCGCCGAGGTGAAGGACGCGCTGGAGCGCCTGGCGCGGTTCTTCGAGGCCAATGATCCCAACAGCCTCGCGCCGGCGTTTCTGCGCCGCGCTCGGCCCTTGGTTGATCAATCGTTTCTGGATATAATCAAGGAACTGGCGCCCAAGGGCGCGGGGAGCGCGAAGCTGCTTTTGCATCGGGAATGACGGGCGATTCGCGTCGCCTCGTTGCGCGCGGGTTTGCTGATTGATCGAGTTCACAGAAATCTGAAGAAATGGGAGACGTCTTGATGGCGAGTGACAGCAGCCAGAAATTCATCGGGCGCAACCGCGCGCCCCGGGTCCAGATCGAATACGACACCGAGGTCTACGGCGCCCAGAAGAAGGTCAACCTGCCTTTCGTCATGGCGGTGATGTCCGACCTGAAGGGCAAGGCGCAGGACGGCGAGGAGGAGGTTCCCGTCGACGAGCGCGAATTCGACGATGTCGATGTCTCCACCTTCAACGCCTACATGAAGGGCACCAAGCCGCGGGTCGCCTTCCGCGTCGCCAACAAGCTCAATGACGAGGGCGGCGAGATCCCGGTGGACATGACCTTCACCTCGATGGACGATTTCACCCCGGCCAAGATCGCCGAGCAGGTGGCGCCGCTGAAGGAATTGCTCGACGCGCGCAATCAGCTGAAAAGCCTGCTGACCTTCATGGACGGCAAGGCCAACGCCGAAAAGCTGATCGAGGATCTGCTGAAAAACCCAACCCTGCTGAAATCCCTGAGTTCGTCCAAGGACGGCGAGTCCGGGGCGGAGGAGTAACCCATGGCCGAAACCGAAAGCGCAGCCGCAGGCGAAGCGCAGGAACTGGGGCTCGACCAGTTCGAGGAGCTGCTTCAGAAGGAATTCAAGCCGAAAAACGACTACGCGCGCGACGAGGTCAACAAGGCCGTGCGCACGCTGGCCGAACAGGCGCTCGACAAGGCCGGGCTGATCCCCGAGGAGGTGGTGTCCACCATCCGCGCCATGATCTCCGAGATCGACGCCACCCTGACCGCGCAGATCAACGAGATCCTGCACGCCCAGGATTTCCAGAAGATGGAGAGCGCCTGGCGCGGCCTGCATTTCCTGGTCAGCA
Source organism: Oceanicella sp. (assembly GCF_056449545.1). Taxonomy (NCBI): domain Bacteria; kingdom Pseudomonadati; phylum Pseudomonadota; class Alphaproteobacteria; order Rhodobacterales; family Paracoccaceae; genus Oceanicella; species Oceanicella sp. The sequence continues at coordinate 16,012 of NZ_JBWOMN010000137.1, forward strand.
AGACCGAGACCGGGACCGACCTGAAGATCAGGGTCATGAACATTTCCAAGAAGGACATCCGCAAGACCCTGTCCAAGTATCCCGGCACCGACTGGGACCAGTCGCCGCTGTTCAAGAAGCTGTATGAAAGCGGCTACGGCGTGCTGGGGGGCGAACCCTACGGGGCGATCGTCGGCGACTACCAGTTCGACCATTCCGGGGCCGACGTGGACATCCTGCGCGGCATGGGCCAGATCGCGGCGGCGGCGCATTCGCCCTTCATCACCGGCACCGCGCCCTCGCTGCTGGATCTCGACAGCTGGCAGGACATCTCCAAGCGCAAGGACCTGGCGACGCTGTTCGACACGCCGCCCTACGCCGAATGGCGTTCGCTGCGCGAAAGCGAGGACGCGCGCTACATCGGCCTTGCCATGCCCCGCTTCCTGGCGCGCCGCCCCTACGGCAAGAACAACCCGGTGGACGAGTTCGATTTCGAGGAGGAGACCAACGGCGCCGACGAATCCAAATTCGCCTGGTCGAACGCCGCCTACGCCATGGCCGCCAACATCACCCGGGCCTACAAGCAGTATGGCTGGTGCTCGCGCATCCGCGGCGTGGAGAGCGGCGGCGCGGTGGAAAACCTGCCGACGCACTCGTTTCCGACCGAAAAAGGCACTTTCGCCGAACAATGCCCCACGGAAGTTTCGATCACCGATCGGCGCGAAATGGAGCTGGCGAATCTCGGCTTGATGCCGTTAATCTACAAGCAGAACAGCAACATGGCGGCTTTCATCGGCGCCCAGTCGCTGCATCAGCCGGTGGAATACGACAACCCCGACGCAACAAAAAACGCTCATTTGGGCGCTAGATTGCCTTACATGTTTGCATGCTCGCGCTTCGCTCACTATCTAAAACACATGGTCAGGAACAAAGTCGGTTCCTACATGGAAAAGGAGGACATGCAGAAGTGGTTGGGTTCCTGGATCCAACAGTATGTGAATAACCAATCCGGCGCCACCGACGAGCAAAAAGCAAGGCGGCCTTTGTCTTCCGCCGAAGTGCAAGTCGAGGAGGATCCGGAAAATCCAGGCCAGTACTCTGCAAAGTTCTTCTTGCGCCCGCATTATCAGTTAGAGGGCGTTAACGTATCTCTCCGCCTCGTTTCGAAACTGCCATCTGAGGTGTAGGGGTGATTGATCTGATACCAGCCAACTAGAGGAGATTTATCATGGCTGTTCAAATGCTTCTGAAGTTCGACGACGCCGCCGGCATCAAGGGCGAGTCCAAGAAAGACAAGCATGTCGGCGAGATCGACGTCTATTCGTGGTCCTTCGGCATGGTGCAGTCCGGCACCTGGCACACCGGCGGCGGCGGCGGCGGCGGCATCGTCAACATGCAGGACATCACGCTGACCAAGTTGCTCGACGCCTCGTCCTGCGACCTGATGAAGCGCTGCTGCGACGGGTCCCATATCCCGGAAGCCACATTGACCGTCTACAAGGTCGGCGGCGAAAACCTCGACTACTACACGATGACGCTGAAGAAGGTGATCGTGTCCTCGGTCCAGACCTCGGGCGCCGAGGGCGGCGACACCGTCAACGAGACGCTGTCGCTGAACTTCGCTTCGATCGAGATCAAGTACAAGGAGCAGGCGGACGACGGGTCCGCGAAGGCCGAGTACGAGATGGGCTTCGACGTGGAAGCCAACGTCCCGCTCTGATCGGAGCCTGACCACATGTCCCGGAGCGATCCGGGCGCACCGCCGGGGGGCGCGATCCCCTCGGCGGCGCTTGCGTCTCTTCATGCGCGCCGCCGCGCCGTCCGAGGCCGGCCGCTGCGCGCCTGAATATCGCGCAGCGGCGCGAATCGCGGGGCTGGTTCGCCCGCGGCGCTTGCGCTAGGCTCGGCCGCAAGCGATTGAGGCGAAGGGGTTTCACCATGTCACAGGATGCCGCGCAGGACGCGCTGCGCCAGGGCGATCTGACCAAATGCCGGGATCTGCTGTTCAAGCATGTGCGGGCCAACCCCGCCGACCAGCCGGCGCGGATATTTCTGTTCCAGTTCCTCGCCCTGACCGGCGAGACCGAGCGCGCCAGGAAGCAGCTGATGCTCTACGCGCAGATGGACCCCGAATCGCTGGGCTTCGCGGCGATCTATTCCGCCGCGCTCGACGCCGAGGACACCCGCGAGCAGGTGATCGCCGGCAAGATCCCGCCGCCGGTGTTCGGCCAGCCCGAGCAATGGCTGGCCCAGCTCGGCGCGGCGCTGGCCGAGGATTCCGCCGGGCGCGCCGACGCCGCCGCCGCCCTGCGCGCCGAGGCCTTCGCCGCGGCCCCGGCCACGGCGGGAACCGCGGATGGCGAGAAATTCGACTGGATCGCCGACGCCGACGCCCGTTTCGGCCCGGTGCTGGAGGTGGTGATCGACGGCGGATATCACTGGCTGCCGGTCCAGCACGTCGCCAAGCTGACGCTGGAAGCCCCCAGCGACCTGCGCGACGTGATCTGGATGGAGGGCGGGGTGACGCTGGCCAATGGCGGCGAATTCGGCCTGCTGGTGCATTCCCGTTACCCGGGCGCGGCGAAGGCCGCCGACCCCGCCACCGTGCTGGCGCGGCGCACCGACTGGGAGCAGATCGGCGAGGGCATGTATCGCGGATCCGGCCAACGCATGCTTGCCACCGACCAGACGGACCTGTCGCTGATGGATCTGCGCGAGCTGGTCTTTGACAATGGCGGTTGAGACCACCGAGCGGTTCTGGCCATCGCTGCGCGACCGGCTGACCGCCGGCGAGCGCGACGGGCTGCCGCTCGACGATCATTTCCTGTCCGCCGAGGCGCTGCGCGCCCATGTGAAGCGCGATCTGGAAAGCCTGTTCAACGTCACCAATCTGGAGGCCACCGAGGACCTGTCGGGCTACCCGGCGATCCGCCGCTCGATCCTCAATTTCGGCGCCCCCAACCTGATCGGGCAACTGGCCTCGGGCATCGACGCCGGCGCGCTGGAACGCAAGCTGCGCACGGCGATCATCGCTTTCGAACCCCGCCTGCGCCCGGAAACCGTCGGCGTGCGCATCACCACCGTCACCAAGGACGGCCGGGTGGACGCCGAACGCCCGATCCAGTTCGACGTTTCGGGCGAGATCTTCGCCACCCCGGTGCCCGAGCAGATCTTCCTGCGCTCGGTCTGGGACGTGGAGCTTGGCGCCGCCAGCTTCGAGGTCGAATAGATGGAGGAGCGGCTCAAGACGTTCTACGAACGCGAATTGCAGCATCTGGAGGGCCACGCCAAGGAATTCGCCGAGCGCCAGAAATTCCAGAAACTGGCGGCGCGGCTCGGGCTCGGGGCCACGGTGGCGGTGCGCGATCCGTTCGTGGAATGGCTGCTGGAAGGCTTCGCCTACCTGACCGCGCGGGTGCAGCTGAAGCTCGACGAGGAATTCCCCCGCTTCACCCAGAACCTGCTGTCGGTGGTCTATCCGCATCTCTGCGCCCAGACCCCGTCGATGATCGTCGCTGAACTGATCCCCGATCGCAACAACAAGGCGCTGCTCGACGGCCCGGCGGCGCCAAAGGGCGTGCGGCTGCGCGCGAAGGTCTCCGGTCCGGACCGCAAGGAGGTCGCCTATCTCACCGGCCGTTCGCTGCGGCTCTGGCCGCTGGAGACGCGCGGCGCGGAATATCTCAGCGACCGGCCCTCGGTGATGGCGCGCGCCGAACCGACGGTGCAGGCCGCCGAGACCGCGCTGGCCCAGGCGGCGGCGCTGGCCGAGCCGGGATCGCGCCCGGCGCGAAAGGTGGAAAGCGGGCTGGCGCTGCGGCTGGGGCTGACCTGCGACGGGGTGATGGGCGACTGCCTCGCCGACGAGATCGACGTGTTTCTTTCCGGCTCGCCCAGCGTCGCCAACGCGCTGTTCGAGGCCTGCCTGATGGGCTGCGCGCGGGTCGATGCGGTGATCCCCGCGCCGCGCCGGGGCATGCGCGCGCGCCACATCCCGTTGACCGCCACGCCGCTGGGGTTCGAACGCGACCACCATCCCGACGGGCTCGGGGCCGAGGACGACGCGCTGCTGCCCCATGATCTGCGCGGCTTTGACGGCTATCGCCTTCTGCATGAATTCTTCGCCCTGCCGGAGCGGTTCCAGTTCATGCGCCTCGGCGGCCTGCAACGCGCCTTTCAGGCGGTCGAGGGCGACGAGATCCAGATCGTGTTCGCGTTCTCGGCTGAATTCGAGGCCCTGCGCGGGCGCGTCGGCAAGGAACATCTGCGCCTGCATTGCGTGCCCGCCGTCAACCTGTTCGCGCATCAGACCGACGACGTGCGCCTGACCAACAGCGCCGTGGAGCACCATCTGGTGCCCGATCGCGGCGCCCCGGCGGATTTCGAGATCCATTCCATCACCAGCGTCGTCGGGCGCGGCGAGGGCGGGATCGAACAGCGCTTCCTGCCGTTCTTCTCGACAAGGGGCTTTGGCGCGCGCGACCGGGTCAACCAGCGGTTCTTCGCCATCAACCGCGTCCCGCGCGAGGCGTCGATCACCGCCAGCGGCGACGCGCGGCTGAAGGAATACCGGGGCGACGAGCTGTACATATCGATCGTCGACGCCGAATGCGCGCCCTGCGACCCGGCGCTGAAACGGCTGGCGGTGCGCACCTTGTGTTCCAACCGGCACCTGCCGCTTTACATCGGCGGCGAGACCGCGGCGCTGACCTCGGACACCGATCTGGGCTGCGCGTCCATGCGCATCGCCGCCGGGCCGAGCCAGCCGCGATCCGGGGCCCAGTCCGGGGCCCGCATGTGGCATGTGCTCAGCCACCTGTCGCTGAACTACCTGTCGCTGATCGACACCGATCAGGGGGGCGGCGACGCGGCCATGCGCCAGTTGCTGGGCATCTACGCGCCCGAGGAGGACCGCGCCGCGCGCCAGCTTGTGGACGCCCTGCGCGCGGTGGCGGCGCGGCCCATATCCGGGCGCCTGCATCCGCGCGGCGGCGGCGGATCGCGCGGCGCGCCGCAACCCATCGCCTTCGGGCGCGGGCTGGAAGTCACGGTGACGCTGGACGAGCGTCAGGAACGTTCGCCGGTGCTGGCGTCGATCCTCGACCGGTTTCTTGCGGGCTATGCCGGGGCCAACAGTTTCACCCAACTGAAGCTGAATTATCTTGACGGACAGGAGCGTTTTCTGTGGCCGAAGCGATCGGGGACGAGACCGACCCTGTAGCGGCCCCCGCCGCGCAGCAGCTATCCGAGGCGGTCGCGGCGCTGGCCGACCGTCCGGAGGCGTTCGACCTCTACGCCGCCGCGCGCCTGTTGCAGGCGGCGCATCCCGACAAGCCGCGCATCGGGCGTTCGACCCGCATCGAACAGGATTTCGTGCGTTTCGCGCAGGAACCGACCCTGTCCTTCCAGGCCTCGCAGATCGCCGGCTTCGCGCCGCGCGACGGCGACGGGCCGCAGCTGCTGAAAAGCTACGTGTTCGGGCTGTTCGGCCCCAACGGCGCGCTGCCGATGCAGATGACCGAGGATGCGCTGCATGAACGCGTCGGCGGGCGCAGCGGCGCCACCGCCGAATTCGTCGATATCTTCCACCACCGGCTGATATCGCTGCTGTATCGCGCCTGGGAAACCACCCAGATCGCGGTCAGCCGCGACCGCCCCGGGCAGGACCCCTACGAGGGCTGGCTGAACGCCTTCAGCGGCGCCGAACCGCTTGCCATGCGCAACCGCGACGCGCTGCCCGACGATCTGCGCCGCCGGCTTTCGGGGTGGTTTTCCTCCGGGCCCAAAAGCGCCGCCGGGCTCGCCGCCGTGGCCGAGGAGGTGATCGGCGTGAAGGTCGCGATCGAGGAATTCCGCGGCGAATGGCTGGCCATCGCCCCGGACCAGCGCGCGCGGCTCGGCGGTTCGGCCATGGGGCTCGGGACCGACATCGTGGTCGGGGATCGTTACTTCAGCCTGCAGTCGCGCTTGCGGATTCGCACCGGGCGGCTCAACATCGACCAGTATCGCGCCCTGCTGCCGGGCGCGCCGATCTTCGCGCGGCTGCGCGACGCGGCGCGCGCCTATCTGGGGCTGGCGATCGGCTGGGAGGTGCAGCTGGTGCTCGATTCCGACGACGTGCCGCCGCTGCGGCTGGCGCGCGCCGACGAAACCCCGCTGCGGCTGGGTTACGAGACCTGGCTGACCGACGAGACGCCCATGCGCGACGCCGAAGATCTGGTGCTTGAGGGCGCCTATGCGGGGACCGGATGATTTTTTGAATGCGCCCTTCCAGGCATGAAAAATGAGGTTGATACATGTCCACGATCAAACGCTCGGACGTTCTGAACAAGCTCAACGCCCCGGCCCGCCGGGCCATGGAGAACGCGCTGAAATCCGCCAAGCTGCGCGGCAACCCCTATGTGGAGCTGCTGCACTGGATCGAGCAGCTGGCGCTCACCGAAAACGCCGACGTGATGAAGATCGCGCAGCATTTCGGCATCGACCCGTCGCGGCTGATTGCGGATCTGACCGCCAGTCTCGACGCGCTGCCGCGCGGCTCGACCTCGATCTCGGACATTTCGGATCACATTTTCGACGCCATCGAACGGGGCTGGGTGCATGGCTCCATGCGCTTTGACGACAACAAGGTGCGCTCGGGCTACGCGCTGCTGGGCGCGCTGGCGACGCCGGGGCTGGACCGGATCCTGCACCGCATGTCGCGCGAATTCGAAAAGATCGACGTGAAGGACCTGGAGGCCGGGTTCCCCGGCATCGTCAAGGGGTCCGTCGAGGACGGCGAGCCCTCGTTGCAGGCGCAGGGGCTGGACGCCGGCGCGCCCGGCGCGGCTTCGGGCGCCATGCCGCCCGCCGCGGGCAAGGGCAATGCGCTGGCCGTCTATGCCGAGGACCTGACCGAAAAGGCCCGGTCCGGCAAGATGGACCCGATCGTCGGGCGCGACGCGGAAATCCGCGCCATGATCAACATCCTCATGCGCCGGCGCCAGAACAACCCGATCCTCACCGGCGAGGCGGGGGTCGGCAAGACCGCCGTGGTGGAGGGGTTTGCGCAGCGTCTGGCGCGCGGCGACGTGCCGCCGCAGCTGCGCGACGTGAAGCTGCTGGCGCTGGATATCGGGCTGATGCAGGCCGGCGCCTCGATGAAGGGCGAATTCGAGAACCGCCTGCGCCAGGTGATCGACGAGGTGCAGAGCTCCGAAACCCCGATCATCCTGTTCATCGACGAGGCGCACACCCTGATCGGCGCCGGCGGCGCGGCGGGCACCGGCGACGCCGCCAACCTGCTGAAACCGGCGCTGGCGCGCGGCGAATTGCGCACCGTGGCCGCCACCACATGGTCGGAATACAAGAAATACATCGAAAAGGACCCCGCCCTGACGCGGCGCTTCGAAGTGGTGAAGATCGAGGAGCCTGACGAGGCCAAGGCGGTGCTGATGATGCGCGGCATCGCGTCCTCGCTGGAAAAGCACCACCGCATCCAGATTCTCGACGAGGCGCTGGAGGCCGCCGTGCAGCTTTCCGCCCGCTACGTCCCGGCGCGCCAGCTGCCCGACAAGGCGGTGAGCCTGATCGACACGTCATGCGCGCGGGTCGCGGTCAGCCAGCACGCGGTGCCGGCCGAGGTCGAGGACCTGCGCCGGCGGATTTCCGCGCTGGAGGTCGAACAGGCCATAATCGGCCGCGAAAAGGCCATCGGGCTGGAGGTCGCGGAACGCGAGGCCTCGGTGCTGGCCGAACTGGAAGCCGAGGCGGCGGCGCTGGTCGATGTCGAGGCGAAATGGGATCGGGAAAAGGCGCTGGTGGATGAAATCCTCGACCTGCGCGCCCGGCTTCGCGGCGACAGCGCCCCGGTCGAGGGCACGGGATCGGCGGTGGAGGCCCGCGCCGAGGCCGAGGCGGAAACCGAGGAGGCCGAGGCCGAAGCCGCCGGCGAACCGGTCGATGACGGCCCGCTGGAAGGCGAGGCCCGCGACGCGGCCATGGAAACCCTGCAGGGCAAGCTCGCCGAACTGGAGGACTTGCAGGGCGAGGCGCCGCTGATCCTGCCAAGCTGCGACCGCCAGGCGGTGGCGGCGGTGATCCAGGACTGGACCGGCATCCCGGTGGGGCGCATGGTCTCCAACGAGATCGAGAACGTGCTGACGCTGGCCGACCGACTGGCCGCGCGGGTGGTCGGCCAGGACCACGCCATGGAGGCGGTCGCCAAGCGCATCCAGACCAACCGCGCCGGGCTGGACGCGGAAAACAAGCCCATCGGGGTGTTCCTGCTGGCCGGCCCTTCCGGCGTCGGCAAGACCGAAACCGCGCTGGCGCTGGCGGAAATGATGTATGGCGGCGAACAGAACGTGGTCACCATCAACATGTCGGAGTTTCAGGAGGCGCACACGGTTTCGACCCTCAAGGGCGCGCCGCCGGGCTATGTGGGCTATGGCGAGGGCGGCGTGCTGACCGAGGCGGTGCGCCGCAAACCCTATTCGGTGGTGCTGCTCGACGAGGTGGAAAAGGCCCACCCGGACGTGCATGAAATCTTTTTCCAGGTGTTCGACAAGGGCCTGATGGAGGATGGCGAGGGCCGGCGCATCGACTTCAAGAACACCCTGATCCTGCTGACCTCGAATGTGGGCTCGGACCTGATCATGAAGCTGTGCGAGGACCCGGATCTGGCCCCCGAACCCGACGCCATCGCCACCGCGCTGCGCCCGGAGCTGCTGAAGGTGTTTCCGGCGGCGCTGCTGGGGCGGCTGGTGGTGATCCCGTATTTCCCGCTGTCGGATGAAATGGTGGACATGATCGCCGGGCTGAAGCTCAAGCAGATCCAGCGTCGGGTGACCGCGACCCACGGGGCCGAGCTGACCTATGATCAAAGCGTGCTGGATCTGGTGCGCGCGCGCTGTTCGGAACTGGAATCGGGCGGGCGCATGATCGACGCCATTCTCACCAACACGCTGCTGCCCACCATCAGCCGCGAGGTGCTGAACCGCATGGCCGAAGGCGCGCCGATCCGTTCCATCGCGGTCAGCGCCAAGGACGGCGAATTCGCCTACGAGATCGACTAGGCGCAAACGCGCCCCGGGTCAGGCCCGGGGCGCGGCGCGGGTTCGGGCCGCGCGCCCCGACCGCGGATCAGTCGAGCCCGTTGGGCCTGAAGGGCAGGATGTCCTCGCCGCCGTCGCTTTCCACCAGAAAGCGATCCACAACCTTGCCGAACATCTGCCCGATCTGCCCGTCATCGCAGGTGGGCAGGAAATCGCGCAGCACCCGCGGGTCGTAGAAGCGGAAATAGCAGAACTGGCCGTCGGGCATCTCGACGATGGTCAGACGGCGGAAATGCGCCCGCAGGTCCAGCATCTCGGATTCCGAGGTCAGCCACACGTTCCAGCTGTTCCCCCAGCCGTTGTCGAACAGCCAGTCGAAAAACCGATCATCGTCGCGCAGTTCCACCAGATAGGGGGCGACCACGGCGACTTCGGGCTCCAGCTCGCCCAGATACAGGCATTCGCGGGGCGGGGCCATGTCGTCGAAACGATCAAGCAGTTCAAGGCATCGCGCGCCGTCGATGATCGCGTAGGCCTTCAGGAACGGATCCGCGAACAGCGCCTGCTCCAGCGCCGCCTTGGATTTGGTCTGGTCGACTCCGTTGCCACCGGTCATTGCCGCGCCCCCCCGAGCGTTGGCGAGAGCCTGCGCGAATGTCGCAGCGCCGGCAACCTGTTTTCGTTGGTCATCGTCATTGCGCCGCCTCAATTCGTCTTTTGGCAGATGGCGCAGAACGGCGCGCCGGAATCGGCGGCTTTCAGCAGCGCGGCGGCGACCGGATTCTTGTCCAGTTCCAGTCTGGTCGGCGTGCGGCTGCGCGCCTTCAACGCGGGCGAAACCGCGCCGGGCTCCTCTTCGCGGGGCTCGATGGGCGGCTCGGCCTTCGCCGGCGAGGTGCCCGGGCCTGATCCGGCGCTGCCGCCGGAATTGATCTTCACCATGGTTCCGACGATGTCGACCCCGGCCATGCTGATATTGACGAAATTGCCGCCAACCTTCAGCGACAGCTGCATGCCGGCCTCGATGATGACCTTCTGGCCGCCCTTGATGTGAATCGACTGCCCGGCCTGTTCGACGATGTTGCCGCCGGATTTCAGCAGGTGGTCGCTGGTGACATCCACGTGATTGGCGCCCGAGATCGTCAGGTGATTGTCGCCGCCGATGGTTTCGTGCGAATCCTTGCCGACCTCGCGATGCGACTTGGCGTCGATCTGCTGGTGTTCGTCGTTGCCGATCCATTCGATGTGATCGTTCCTGGTGCGCAGATGCGTGTCCTTCTGCGAATGCAGGAACACGTGCTCCTCGCCCGAAACGTCGTTGAACTGCAACTCGTTGAAGCCGCTGCCGTTGACGCTGTTGGTCTTGATCGTGGTGATCTCGGGCTTCTCGGCCGGCGGATAGGGGTATTCCGAGACGTTGTTGTAGACCCGCCCGGTGATGATCGGGCGGTCCGGATCGCCGTTGAGGAATTCGACGATCACCTCCTGCCCGTCGCGCGGGTTGAACACGCTGCCCCAGCCGGCCCCGGCATTGGGCTGCGAGGCCCGCACCCGGCAGGACACCTCCTCGCCGCGCACCCAGTGGAATTTCACGCGCACCCGGCCGAAGTCGTCCAGGTCCAGTTCCTGATTGTTCTCGTTGCTGACGATCGCGGTCTGGGGGCCGTGGACGCGCGGCCAGGGGGTGACGAAGGGCGCGCGGAACACCTCGGTCGCGGGCATCGCCGTGAATGTGTTGGAAAAGGTCACCTCGCCGCCGCCGCCGCCGCGCCCGGATTCGAATTCATCTTGCGACAGCTCGTAACTGGCCGAAGTGATGAGGAATTCGGCTTCAGGTTCCTCGGGATGATCGACGATGGTGAATTTTCGCGCGGTCTCCACGCCGGGCAGGGTGGATTCGGCGAAAACCTGCGTCTGGTTGGCCTGAATCGCCTCCACCCGGGTCTTGGCCAGATCGCCGCCGCGCTGCGCGGTCAGCTGGGCGCCGGGGTAGATGTATTGCTGCAGGGCGCCCATTTTGTACTGGCGGTTGATGGCGCCTTCGTTGCTCAGGTCGGCGCGCGCCTGCTTGAAGTCGAAATTCTGCATCTCCACCCGGTCGGTGAGGATCTGCGAGACGCTGTCCCAGGCCGTGACGCATTGGCGAAGCCGCGCCCCGGCCGCGTCGCGGGTGCGGAATTCGAACCTGTCGTTGTTGCTTGCGGGTTCGTGCTGGCTCATGCTGTCGGCGATGATCATCTTGTGATCGCCGTCCTCGTGCTCGAACCAGTAATAATACCCCTCGCGCTCCATCAGGCGGGACACGAAGGCGAAATCGGTTTCCTGATACTGCACGGTGTATTCGTAGGCCTCGCCGGCGCCGGCCTTGAATTCGAAATTGGCGTTGGCGACCATCCCCAGGACCTCGGTGACGATGTCCTTGGCGGACATGTCGGCGAAGATGCGGGTGTTGGTGGTCTGGGTCAGCAGCCACGGCCACGGCGCCACCTTGGCGCTGTAGACCGAGGACCGCCCCCGGCGGCCGCGATAGCTGAACTGGCGCACAAGACCGTTGAAATGGCGCGTCGCGCCTTCGCCGTCATGGGTGAAGCGCACCGTCAGATTGCGCCCCAGCAGATCGTTGGGATCAAGCCGGGGTTCGCGCGACAGCAGTTCCAGATCCATCTCGAAGAGCTGGCTCAACCCTTCGGAGAAGCTCATCCGGCTGAAGGCGAGGTGATCTTCAGGCAGCGCCGTCTTGACGCTGACCCGTCGGTGCACCTGCTGCACGTTGTGTTCTCGGGCGTTGTTTTCCTGGGCCATTTTCAATCACATCTTTTCTGAGACCAATTTTCGTTGATCCGATGCGTCCAAGCCCGACCAAAAGGGCGTCTACATCGGTTTTTCTGTTCAACAAAGGTAGGGTCGCGGCCGGACCCATGCAAGCTTTTAGCGCCAAAGCCGCCCAATTGACGCGGTTTCGCCATGGTTTGGCGGGGGGCGCGCACCGATCGCCGCAACCCCGCGCTGCCCCCCGTGAAGCGCCCCCCGTGAAGCGCCCCCCGTCAGGCGCCCCCCGTCAGGCGCCGCGCGCCCTCCGGTCCGACGCCGCGCGCCGGGCGCGCCGGTTCCGACCGTAGCGGCGGCGCCCGAGCAGGTAGCGCGCCATGCGCCGGGTGGAGCGCAGCGCCGCGCCCACGTCGTGCTGCATGGTCACCAGCGCCGGGGTCAGCAGCAGCACCAGCACCACCCCGAAGCCCAGCCCATAGGCCAGGGTGATCACCGTCGGCTTCAGGAACTGCGCCTGCTGGCTGCGTTCGAACAGCAGCGGCGCCAGCCCCAGCACCGTGGTCAGCGTGGTCAGCAGCACCGGGCGCAGCCGGTCGCAGGTCGCGTCGAGGATCGCCGGCAGCAGCCCGCGCCGCTTGGCGTAGTCGTCGATGGTGGTCACCAGCACGATGGAATCGTTGATGATGATGCCGGTCATCCCCACCAGCCCGACGATCGAGAACATGGAAAACGGCACCCCGTGGAACCAGTGCCCCCAGGCGGCGCCGATGAAGCCGAAGGGGATGATCAGCATCACCGCGAAAGGCCGGCTCCAGCTTGCGAACACCCAGGCCAGCACGATGAAGATCCCCGCCAGCCCCAGCAGAAACCCGACCATCGCGTCGCCGAGGAACGATTCCTCGTCCTCCGCCAGCCCCGCCAGCCGCCATTCCACGCCAAGGCGTGCGGCGATTTCGGGCAGGATCTGTTCGCGCAGCTGCGTGGTGATCTCGGTGGCGCGCTCGGGGTCGTCCTCCGATATGTCGCCGGTCACCGACACCAGCAGCAGCCCGTTTTCGCGCCGCAGGGTCGAAAACCCGTATTTCGAGGACACGGTGACGATTTCCGACAGCGGCGTGTAGCCGCCCGAGGGCGCGCGCATCAGCGTGCGAAACAGGAAATCGGCGGTCAGTTCGCGCGCCGGCAGGCGCACCACGATCTTGCCGGTGCGCTTGCCCACCGGGAATTCCGCCGCCGTCACGCCGTTGAGCCGGCGGAACAATTCCGCGCCCAGCGCCTCGGTGGTGAAGCCCAGCCGTTCGCCCAGCGGGGTCAGCTGCAGCACCAGCTCGGATTTGTCATAGGCGAGGCTGTCCTCCACGGCGCTGACCTCGGGGATCGGGGCCACCGCCTGCTTCAGCGCCTCGGCGGCCTGTTTCAGCACCGCGGTGTCGGCGCCGAAGAAGCTCACGTCCAGCCCGTCCCCCCCGGGGCCCGCGCGCCAGTGGCGAAAGCTCACGGTTTCGGCCAGCGGGTGGCGCTGGTATTCGTCCTGCACCCGGGCGAGAAACTCGAACGAGGAATAGGGCCGCAGATCGGCGTCGATCAGCTCCACCGCGATCGAGCCCAGCAGGTTCTTGTTCTTGCTTTCCTGCCCGCTGATGCCGCGCCCCGTGGTGCCGCCCACCTCGGCGAGCACGAAGGTCACCGGGTTGGCCCCGTATTCGGCCTCCAGATCGGCGGCGACCTTTGTCACCGCGCGCTCCAGCTCCGCGACCATGGCGCGGGTGTCCTCGCGCTTGGCGCCGGGCAGCATGGCGACGTTGCCCGATATCGACCCGCGTTCGGGCGGGGCCCAGAACCGCCATTGCACGTCGCCGCGCAGGAACAGTTCGGCGGACAGCGCGAGCGCCAGCAGCGCCAGCCCCAGCACCGGGTAGCGCAGCCGGATCACCACCGCCATGAACGGGCGGAACAGCCGGGTGCGAAACCACTTGAAGCCGCGATTGAAGGCGCGGCTGGGCGCGTCGTACCACGGCGCGCGGGTCTTGGCGGCCAGCGCGTGCTTCATGTGCGCGGGCAGGATCAGAAAGCATTCCACCAGCGAGGCCAGCAGCACCAGCGACACAGTGACCGGAATGTCGGAAATCAGCCGCCCGAAATGCCCCCCCACCAGCATCAGCCCGGAAAACGCGATGATGGTGGTGATCGAGGCGGCGAGCACCGGCGCCGCCATGCGCCGCGCCGCGTCCTCGGCGGCGCGCCCGGGGCTGAATCCGCGCGTGCGCGCCTGCTGATCGGCGTATTCGCCGACCACGATGGCGTCGTCCACGACGATGCCCAGACAGATGATCAGCGCGAACAGCGACACCATGTTGAGCGTCAGCCCCAGCGCATACATCAGCCCCAGCGCCGCCAGCATCGAGGCCGGGATCCCCGCCGCCACCCAGAACGCGGTGCGCGCGCTCAGGAACAGGAACAGCAGCGCGGTGACCAGCACCAGCCCCAACGCGGCGTTGTCGAGCAGGATGTTGAGCCGGCCCTTGATCGCCTCGGCGCGGGTGCGGATCAGTTCCACCTGCACGCCCGCGGGCAGGGTGGCCTCCATGTCCGCGGCGACGCGCGCCACCTCGTCCTGGATGTCGATGGCGTCGCCCTGGGCCGATCGATCGACCCGGATCGACACCGCCGGATCGCCGTTGCGGAAATACTGGCGGCCCTCCTCGACGCTGCTGACGCGGATGTCGCCCAGCTGGCGCACCAGCAGCTTCGATCCGTCGCGCCGGGTGCGCACCGCCACGTCGCCGATCTCGGCGGCGCTGCGGCGCTCGACCCCGGTGCGCACCCGCGCGGCGCCCGATCCCACGTCGCCCGCGGGGGAGGTGGCCGCCGCCGCGCCCAGCGCGTCGGCGATTTCGCGCAGGCTCACGCCATGGCGGATCAGCGAGGCCTCGGGGATCGACACCCGCACCACCGGGTTGGGCACGCCGCGAATGCGGGTGCGGGTGATGCCCTCGCGATACAGCCGCCCGGTGAATTCATCGGCGAAGCGGCCGATCTGTTCGGGCGAGACCGGGCCGTGGATCACCACGTCGGTCACCCGGTCGCGCCAGGCGCGGCGGCGGATGATGGGTTCGTCGGCGCCGTCGGGCAGGGTGGCGACGCCGTTGACGGCGGATTTCACCTCGTCGCTGGCGCGGCCCATGTCCCAGCCGGCCTCGAAATTCAGCCGGATCGTCGCCCTGCCCTCGCGCGCGGTGGAGATCGTCTCCTCCACCCCCTCGACCCCCAGCAGCGCCGGCTCCAGCACCGCCACCACGGCGCTGTCGATGTCCTCGGGCCCGGCGCCTTTCCATTTCACGGTGACGGTGACCGCGTTGATGACGATGTCGGGCAGGAATTGCGACCGGATCGACAGCGCCCCGGCCAGCCCCATGACGATCATCGCCGCCAGCAGCAGGTTGGCGGCGGTGCCGTGGCGCACGAAATAGCCGAAGACGCCGGAGACGCCCTTTTCGCCCAGCTTCCCGCCGATCGTGCGGAGGCCGCCGGGCTTGCGCGCGGTCATCGGGTCAGCCCCCCATCCGGGCTTCGATGCGCTCGACCATGGCGCGCGGCGCGCGCGGCGCGGCGATGGCGGACAGGATGCGCGCCTTGGCGTCCTCGGGCATGGAGTCGCTGCCCTGCACCCAGGCGACCAGCCGGGCGCGGCGGTCGGGGTCGAGCGCGATCAGCTCGCCATCCCCCCCATCCCCGGCGTCATCGGCGTCCTGCTCCGCGGGCATGGCGCCATCCGGCGGGTCGGGGCGCGCGGCGGGGCGCACGCGCACGCCCGGGCCAAGCTGGGGCAGGCGTTCGGTGACGATGCGCCGCCCGAAGGGCGCGTCGGCGACGATCAGGTAATCGCCCTGGCGGCGCAGCACGCGGATCGTCGCTTCCTCCAGCCGGTCGTCATCGGTGACGAGCAGGATGCGCCCATCCTCGGTGGCGGCGGTGGCGGGGATGATGGCGGCGTCGCGGATCTCGGGTTCGGGGATCTCCACGGTGACGAAATCGCCGGGGCGCAGGATGGCGCGAAGCTGCGGCGCCAGGCGCGCATAGACCAGCCGCCCGGTCTGGCCCTCGCCGACCTCGGCCCCGGCGCGATCCAGCCGCGCCGGCACGACGATGGGGGCGTTTTCCAGTTCCAGCCGCACCGTGACCTCGGCTTGCGCCAGCGCGTCGCCCTGCAGCAGCAGCCGGGAAAACTGGCTGTTGGAAATCCGGAACGCCGCCTCCAGCGCATCCGGGTCGATCAGTTCGCCGAGCTTTTCATTGACGTTGACCAGCCGCCCGAGCACCGCGTTCACGTCGGCGAGCAGCCCGTCGAACGGCGCGGTGACGGTGGTCTGGGCCAGTTCGCGTTCGGCGTCGGCGACGGCGATGCGCTGGCGGCGCAGGGCGATGCCCGCCCGCGTCACCCGGTTGCGGGCGTTGGCCAGCGCCTGTTCGCGGCCGATGACGATCTGCTCGGCGGCGGACAGGGCCAGCGCCGCCGCCTCCACCGCCGCCTCGGTGCCCACGCCGCGCGTGCGCAGCGATTGCTGGCGGTCGCGGGCCTTGGCCCGCAGCCGCGCCTGGGCCTGCGAGGCCGCGTGCTCCTTGACCGCCAGCTTCACCGCGCCGATCGCCTCCTCGCGTTCGGCCTCGGCCTCGGCCAGCGCGATGCGGGCGCGTTCCAGCGCCGACTGCATTTGCGCCGGGTCGATGCGAAACAGCAGCGCCCCCTTCTTCACCAGCGCGCCGTCGCGAAACTGCGGGGCCACTTCGACGATATGACCCGAAATCGCCGCGCGCAGCTCCAGCGTGCGCGAGCTTTGCAATTCGCCATAGGCGGTGATGATCGAGCGGGCGTTGACCGGCTTCAGCAGCTCCACCGTGACCACGAAGCTGCGTTCGGGCGCGGCGTGGCGGTTGCGGCTGGCCTCCTCCTGCGCCTCGACGGCGTCGCGGATGCGCAATCCGGCATAGCCGAACAGGCCCAGCGTCACCGCCAGGATCAGGAGCCCCGTGAGAGAGCGCGCGATGAATCGCATTCCGGTCTGCCGCCTCCCGCGCGTGATCGCCGGCGCCGGGTCGAGGATCCGCCCGCCGCCTGTTCACCCATCTAGGCGAGTTTACCGCTTAAAACGAGTTTACAAACGCATTTCCCGGGTCGGTCGCGGCGCGGCGGCGCAGTTTTTTCGCCTTTGCGGACCGGGCGCCGCGCCGGATGCGGCGGCGGCGGCGGTTGAAAACCCCGGCGCAGCGCCATATGGCTGCTGTTATGGGCTGCAATGTTGCGCCCTGAAAGGGACGCGCCGCCATGACCGTCAGGGCCCTCAGGCCGATCACGCTCTATCTCGCCGCGCCGCGCGGCTTCTGCGCCGGCGTGGACCGCGCCATCCGCATCGTCGAGATGGCGTTGGAAAAATGGGGCGCCCCGGTCTATGTGCGACACGAGATCGTGCATAATCGCTTCGTGGTCGACGGGCTGCGCGACAAGGGCGCGGTGTTCGTCGAGGATCTGGCCGAATGCCCCCCTGACCGCCCGGTGGTGTTTTCCGCCCATGGGGTGCCGAAATCCGTGCCGGCGGAGGCGCGCCGCCGCGACATGCTGTTCGTGGACGCCACCTGCCCGCTGGTCTCGAAGGTGCATATGGAGGCCGGGCGCCACCATCGCGAAGGCCTGCAGATGGTGATGATCGGCCATGAGGGCCATCCCGAGACCATCGGCACCATGGGCCAGCTGCCCCCCGGCGAGGTGCTGCTGGTGGAAACCGAGGCCGATGTGGCCCGCCTCGCGCCCCGCGACCCGTCGCGGCTCGCCTACATCACCCAGACCACGCTCAGCGTCGACGACACCGCCGACATCGTCGCGGCGCTGAAGGCGCGGTTTCCCGACATCGCCGGCCCGCGCAAGGAAGACATCTGCTATGCCACCACCAACCGCCAGGCGGCGGTGAAGGCGGTGGCCGCGCGCATCGACGCGCTGCTGGTGATCGGCGCGCCGAATTCATCGAATTCCCGGCGGCTGGTGGAGGTCGGCAAACGCGCCGGCTGCGGGTATGCGCAACTGGTGCAGCGGGCGCGCGACATCGACTGGCGCGCGCTCGACGGCGCCCGCGCGGTGGGGGTCACCGCCGGGGCCTCGGCGCCTGAATTGCTGGTGGACGAGGTGCTCGACGCCTTTCGCGATCGCTATGACGTGACCGTCGAAATGGTCGAGACCGCGGTGGAGCGGGTCAGCTTCAAGCCGCCGCGCATCCTGCGCGAACCCGCCGCATGACCCGGGATCGCCGGACGCTGGATTTTTACGAGGCCAACGCGGCGGAATACGCGGCATGGAGCGACCCGGCCTCGCCGCGCGGCAATCTGCGCAAGTTCATCGCCAGGTTGCCGAGCGGCGGCGCGGCGCTGGATCTGGGCTGCGGCGGCGGCTGGGCGGCGGCGGAGATGCGCGACGCCGGTCTGGCGGTGCGCGCCATGGACGGCTCGCCGAAGCTGGCGGCGCAGGCCCGTGCGGCCCACGGGATCGAGGTCGAGACGGCGCTGTTCGCGGATCTCGACGCCGAGGCGGCGTTTGACGGAATATGGGCCAGCTTCAGCCTGCTGCATGACCGGCGCGCCGCCATGCCGGGCAACCTCGCCCGCATCCGCCGCGCCCTGCGCCCGGGCGGCGCGCTGTATCTGGGGCTGAAGGCGGGGGCGGGCGAATCCCGCGACGCGCTGGGGCGGTTCTACGCCTATTTCGGCGCCGAGGAGATCGCCGACCTGCTCGCCAATGCCGGCTTCGAACGCATCGCCGTGCAGGAGCGGCAATCCAGGGGCTATGGCGGCGAGGAATTGACCATCCTCAACGTTTTCGCCCACAGACCAGACCAGGACGCGACCAGAACATGACTGAAATCATCGTCTACACCGACGGCGCATGCTCGGGCAATCCGGGCCCCGGGGGCTGGGGCGCGCTGATGGTGGCGCTGCGCGACGGCGCCCCGGTGAAGGAACGGGCGCTGAAGGGCGGCGACCCCGCGACCACCAACAACCGCATGGAGCTGATGGCGGCGATCATGGCGCTGGAAAGCCTGGGTCGGGCCGCCGACGTGACCGTGGTCACCGACAGCGCCTATGTGAAAGGCGGCATCACCGGCTGGATGTTCGGCTGGAAGAAGAACGGCTGGAAGACCGCGGCGCGCAAGCCGGTGAAGAACGAGGACCTGTGGCGCCGGCTCGACGCCGCCCAGGCGCCCCACAAGGTGACCTGGAAATGGGTCAAGGGCCATGCCGGCCATGCCGAGAACGAACGCGCCGACGAACTGGCCCGCGAAGGCATGGCTCCGTTCAAGCCGAAGACGCGCAAATCCGCCCCCCTCGCGGACTGACAAGCGCCCGGGGCGCCGGCCTTGGGGGCGGCCGTCCCGGCGGAGGCGAAGCCTCCGCACCGGGGCCGCAGGCCCCGGCCAAAACGCGCAAGCGCGTTTTCGGGACGGCCTGGCGCCGCGCTTCGAACCGGGCGGCGGCGCTTGCGGCCGGCGTTCATGTCAGGCGTTGCGCATCATGTCCGCGAGCGCCGCGCATTCTGCGCCCAGCGCCGCGTGGGCCATCGCCTCGGCGGCCCCGCGCCGGGCCGCCTCGGGCTTGTTCTGGCCGAGCTTCCATGTGCCGTCCGCCTGCGCGATCCGCATCTCGATCGGCAGGATCATGCGCTCCAGCCGCGACAGCGCCGCGTCGGTCATCTTGTCCAGCGTCCAGGCCGGCTTGGGCGCCAGGCGGGACTCGAAACGCGCCGACAGCGCCGCCAGATGCCCGCGCAGGCTTTCGGGCGGCGCAAGGCCGAGCGCGCCGCGCAGATGCACCGCGACGTAATTCCAGGTCGGGACCTGATCGTCGATCCCATACCAGTCCGGCGACACGTAGCCGTCGGGCCCGGACACCGCCAGCAGCGCCGGCTGCGGTCCCGCCTCCAGCGCCTTGCGGAGCGGGTTGGATCGCGCGACATGGGCGCGGACCCGATCGCCCTCGATGACGAAGGGCAGATGCGCGGCCAGCGGCCCGTCGGGGCCGTTCATGGTCAGCAGTCCGAAGCCGCGCGCATCGGCGAAGGCGATGTTGCGCGCCGGTTCGACGCCGCGAAAGGCCGGGTTGGGATGCATCAGGCGGGCCCCTCCCCGACAAGCGCCGCGATGCGGTCCGGGAACGTTGCGGCCAGGGCGTCCCGCGTGGCGGCGCAGAGGCCGCGTTCGGTGACGAAGCCGCTCACCAGCCGCGCCGGGGTGACGTCGAAAGCCGGGTTGATCGCCTGCAGCCCGGCGGGCAGCAGCTGCACCGAGCCGATGGTCCCGTCGCGGGCGCGGCCGGAAATGTGGGCCACCTCCTCGCCGGGGCGCTCCTCGATGGGGATGTCGCGCAGCCCGTCGGCGATCGAGAAATCCATGGCGCTCGACGGCGCCGCCACGTGAAACGGAGTCCCGGTGTCGCGCGCCGCCAGCGCCAGCGGATAGGCCCCGATCCCCGAGGCCAGATCGCCCGAGGCGGCGATGCGCGCCGCGCCGACGATGACCATGTCCACCTCGCCGCATTGCATCAGCCGCCCGGCGGCGGCGTCGACGATGACCTTCTGGGGCACGCCGGCGCTGTTCAGTTCCCACGCGACGAGGAAGGCGCCCTGATTGCGGGGGCGGGTTTCGCACACCCGGATGTCGAGCGGCACGCCCGCCGCATGCGCCTTGTAGACCGGGGCCAGCGCCGTGCCCCAATCCACCGTCGACAGCCACCCGGCGGCGCCGTGGGTGAGGATGCGCACCGGATCGCCGCCGCGCCGCGCCGCGATGTCCCGGATCAGCGCCAGCCCGTGATCGCCGATGGCGCTGTTGGCGGCCACGTCCTCGTTGCAGATCTCCGCCGCCAGGCGGTAGGCGGTCTCGGCCCTGGCGTTGGGGGCGAGCGGGCGCAGCGCCGCGGTCATCCGCGCCAGCGCATGCGCCGGGCTGACGGCGGTGGGGCGCACGCTGCGCAGGGTCGCCGCAGCCTCGCGCAGCCGCGCGTCGCCGGGATTGTCGCGCATGGCCAGCGCCAGCCCGTAGGCGGCGGTGGCGCCGATCAGCGGCGCGCCGCGCACCAGCATCTGGCGAATGGCGATCACCGCGTCCTCGGCGCTGGCCAGCCGGGCGGTGCCCAGCCGGTGGGGCAGCCGGGTCTGGTCGAGAATCTCCACCGTCTCGCCGTCATCGGCAAGCCAGATGGTCCGGTAGGGCACGCCGTCTATCTTCATGACTCGATCCTTTGCGGCCGGTCCTTGGCAGAGTCGGGGTGGGATTTACAGGCCTGTTTCCAGGTTCCGGTAGGCGGCCTGGCGAAAGCGCGGGGTGCAGATGCAGTGGAACACCAGGTCCGCCGCGCCGGTGTTGGCGATGCGCTGGGCCGCGCCCGGGGGGATCAGCACCGCGTCGCCGGCGCGAACCCGCGTCGCGACGCCGTCGATCTCGGCCACGCCCTCGCCGCTGACGATCACGTAGCGTTCGGCGACCCCCGCGAGGACATGCAGCGCCGTGGTCACGCCCGGCGCCACCCGCGCTTCGGCCAGCGACACGTCGGGGCAGGCTGGGTCATTGAGCAATTCGACGATCCTGCATCGTTCATCCGTGGTGAACGGGGCGCCGCGCGCGGCGGCGATCACGCGGGCCGACGGCTGTTCGGGCGTTGTTTTTCCGGTTTCAGGCGCAGATTCGCCGAGATTCCGGCCAGCGGACGCCTGTTTCGCAAAATAAGAATCCATGCCTCAAGCTAGGCCGTGACCGCCGGCAAGGAAAGAGCCCATGCGCTCGGGGGTTGATTCGCATCGCCTGCGGGGCTCTGGCCTTGACGCGCGGCCCGCCCTAATGTCGCGCCGGAACAGGCAGGAGCACGCAATGGACCTCGTCATCCGCAACGCCGCCATCGTCACCGCCGACCCCAACCGTGACCCTGACGCCGGGGATGCGGCGCTGCGGGGCGACGTCGCCGTCGATGACGGGACCATCGTCGCCATCGGCGCGGCGCCCGAACGCGCCGACCGGGTGATCGACGCCGCGGGCATGATCCTCGCGCCCGGGCTGGTCAACACCCATTGCCATGCCGGCGACAGTCTGTTTCGCGGGCTGGTGGAAAACCTGCCGCTCGAACCCTGGCTGCAGACGGTCTGGAAGGCCGAGCGCGCCATCCTCACCCCCGAGACCTGCCGCATCGGCGCCCGCCTCGGCTTCGCCGAACTGCTGCTGGGCGGCGTGACCTCGGTCATCGACATGTTCTGGCATCCCGAGGAGACCGTGAAGGCGGCTGACGAGATCGGCCTGCGCGTGGCCTGCGGCGGGCTGTTCTTCGACCCGCCGGGCATGGACGGCAAGACCGCCGACAGCCGCGCCCCCGACGCCGAGGCCTTCTTCGCCGCCCATCCGGCCTCCGAGACCCTGCGCCCCGGGACCTTCCCCCATGGCGCCTACACCGTGGGGCCTGAGAACCTGCAGGCGGCCCACGCCATGAGCCGCCGCCATGGCGGCCTGTTCTCGACCCACGCCGCCGAGACGGCGTTCGAGCAAGCCGACGTGGCCGCCCGCCACGGCGCCTCGGTCATCCGGCATCTCGACGCGCTGGGGGTGCTCGACAAGGCCACGGTGCTCGCCCATTGCGTCCATTGCGACGACGAGGAAATCGCCATCCTCGCCCGCACCGGCGCGGTGGTGGCGCATAACCCGGTCTCCAACCTGAAGCTGGCCAGCGGTTTTGCGCGCATTCCCGACATGCTCGACGCCGGGGTGCAGGTGACGCTGGGCACCGACGGGGCGATTTCGGGCAACGATCTCGACATGTGGCTGGCGCTCAGGCTCGCGGCCACGCTGCACAAGGCGGCGAGCGGTCGGGCCGACGCGGTGACCACGCGGCAGGCGCTGCACATGGCGACGCTGGCGGGCGCGCAGGCCATGGGGCTGGGCGACGTCACCGGGTCGCTGGAAATCGGCAAGCGCGCCGACATGATCCTGCTCGACGCGACCCGCCCGCACGCGACGCCGATGTTCGACCCGCTCACCCATCTGGTCTATTCGGCCAGCAAGTCCGATGTGCGCCATGTGTTCCTGGCCGGCGAGCAGGTGGTGCGCGACGGCGAGCTCACCCGCATCGACATCGCCGAGACCCTGGGCGCGGTGCGCGACCTGACCCCGGAAATCCGCGCCTCCATCGCCTGAATTCTTGTCTGGAAAGCCTCGCCATGCCCAAATCGACAGCACTCCGCGAAAAACTCGACGCCGCCCACGCCGCCGCGGCGGGCCGCGCCGGGGCGCCGGTCGACATCGCGCTGGTGCTCGGCTCCGGCCTCGGCGATCTGGCGGGCGAGGTCAAGGACCCGATCGCCATCCCTTACGAGGACATCCCCGGCTTTCCCGTCTCCACCGCGCCGTCCCACGAAGGCCGGCTGGTGATCGGCGATCTGCACGGGCGGCGCGCGGCGCTGATGCAGGGGCGGCTGCATCTTTACGAGGGCTGGGCGCCGGGCGACATCGCGCTCGCCGTCTACCTGCTGCGCCGGCTCGGGGCGGCGAGCTTTCTGGTCACCAACGCCGCCGGGGCGCTGGACCCGGCGCTGCGGCCGGGGCGGGCGATGCTGATCGCCGACCATCTGAATTTCACCGGGGTCAACCCGCTCACCGGCCCCAATGACGACAGCATCGGCCCGCGCTTTCCCGACATGTCGCGCGCTTATGACCCGGCGCTGCGCGCCCTGGCGCGGCGGGCGGCGCGCGCGGCGGGCGAGGACATGGCCGAGGGCGTTTACGCCGGCGTCGCCGGCCCGTCGCTGGAAACCTCGGCCGAACGCCGCCACCTGCGCGCCGCGGGCGGCGACGCGGTGGGCATGTCGACGGTGATCGAGGTGATCGCCGCCAATCATTGCGGCATGAAGGCGCTGGGGATCTCGGCGATCTGCAACGCCGCCGATGGCGGGCCGGACCAGCAGCCCGACACCATCGAGGAGGTGCTCGCAAACGCCGCGATCGCCGGGCGCAGCATCGCCGCCATCCTGCGCGCGCTGATCCCGACGCTGCCCTGATCCCGGCTATGCCCGGTGGGTGACGCGCCCGTTGCAGATGGTGGCGACGGCGCGCGCCTGCGCGAGGTCCTCGGGCGCGAGGCTCGCCAGATCCTCGGACATCACCGCCACGTCGGCCAGCATCCCGGGGACCAGCCGGCCCTTGTCGTTTTCGGCGAATTCGGCGTAGGCGCCGCCGCTGGCATAGGCCGCCAGCGTGTCGGCGAGGCTCTGGCGCTGGTCCCGCCAGCGCCCGTCATCGGGCAGGCGCGTCGCCACCGCGCCGCGAACCGTCAGCATGGGGGCAAGCGGCGCCACCGGCCAGTCGGTGTTGAAGATCAGCCGCGCCCCGGCGTCGCGCAGGGTCTGCCAGGCGAAGGCGTTCCAGACCTGCGCGTCGCTGAAGATCGCCCCGGGCGGCATCGGTTCGAACAGCCCGCCAAGCGGCGAATGCAGCGGCTGCATGGAGGCGATCACCCCGAGTTGCGCGAAACGCGGGATGTCTGCGTCGGTGACGGTCTCGATATGTTCGATGCGGTGGCGGCTGTCGCGGGCGCCGTTGGCGCGCCGCGCCGCCGCGTAGCCGTCGAGCGCGCGGCGCACCGCGCCGTCGCCGCAGCAATGCACGCTGATCTGCAGTCCCATGGCGTCGGCGCGGATGGCGGCCTCGTTGAACGCCTCCGCCGTGAACACCGCGTCGCCATGGGTGTCGGGGCGGTCCGGGTAGGGGGCGACCATCAGCGCCGTGCGGCTGTCGATCACCCCGTCCATGAACATCTTCACGCGCCCCGAATACAGCATGTTCGACCGGTAGCGGCGGCGCATCTCCTCGGCCTCGTCCAGCTTTGACAGCGGATGGGTGTTGCGCAGATGGCAGGGGATCTGCACGCGGCTGGTCAGGTCGCCCGCCTGCTCCAGTTCATGCAGCAACTGCATCTGGTAAAGGTTGCCGTCCATGTTGTGCAGCGAGGTGACGCCGCATTGCGCGCAATGCGCCAGCCCGCGCCGCAGCGCGGCCTTGTCGCGCGCGCGTTCCGCCGGGGTCGCGGGCGGGTCCGGGTCGTCGCCGGTGACGTAGCCGAGGAAATCCCGGCCGCCCAGTTCCGTGTGGCGGATCACCGGCTGAAAGGCGCTGGTTTCCTGCAGCAATCCGGTGGCCAGCCCGTCATCGCCCATGACGATCTCGGCCCCCGGATCGGTGGTCCCGCCATGCAGGATGCCGCCAAGCTCCAGCGCCGCCGTGTTGGCCCAGGCCGTGTGATGATCCGCCGCCATCAGGGCAAGCGGGCGGTCCGGACTGATCCGGTCCAGCGCGTGACGGTCCAGCGGCGCGTCGGGGCCCAGAACATGATAATCGGCGCAGGTGGCGTAAAGCAGCGCCGCCTCGGGCCTGGCGCGGCTTTCGGCGGCGACGGCGGCCGTCAGCGCGGCTTCGCCCGCGATGTCCGCGAGGTTGAGACAGCCCAGCTCCGCCGACCCCCCGAACAGATGCACGTGGCTGTCGATGAAGCCGGGGATCACCGTGGCCCCCCCGGCGTCGATGATCTCGGTGTCCGGGCCGCGCAGGTCGCCGGGGTCGAAATCGCCGACCCGGATGATGCGATCGCCCCGGATCGCCACCGCCGAGGCGCGCGGCGCCGTCGGCTCCATGGTCATGACATGCGCGTTGACGATCAGGATGTCGGCGCTTGACTCGGCCCCGGATCGGATGCGGTTCTGCATTCAGGCGTCCTCCAGCGCGGCGCGAATGGCGTCGATCGCCAGATACATGTCCAGCGTGCGCCTTGGCATCAGGTAATCCGGCCAGCTCGACAGCTTGACAACCAGCAGGTCCGAGTCCCGGTCCACATAGATCAACTGCCCGAACACTCCGCGCGCGGCGATGTCGCCCCGGGCGTTGTCGCGCACCCACCACTTGTTCCGGTAGGCGCCGTTGGGGGTGGCGTCGGTGTAGGGCGCGGCGAATTTCTCGGCCTCGCCGCGACGGCATGACGCGATCCAGTCCCGCGGGACCGGGTTGGCGCCGCCCGCCGGGCGATCCTCCAGGAACAGCCGCCCGAATCGCGCGTAATCCCTGAGGGTCGCGTTGAAGCCGCCATCGGCCAGCGCGGTCCCGGCGCGATCCACCGTGAAGCAGGCGTCGCGCCCGGCCCCCATGGGGGCCCAGATCTCGCGGCTGACCAGATCGGCGAGCGGCGCCCCCGCCGCCCGTTCCAGCGCCCAGGCCAGCACGTCGGTCTCGACCGAACGGTAATCGAACGCCGTCCCGTGCGCGCGGATCTTGGGCAGCGTCAGGATCACGTCGCGGATGCTCTGATAGGGCCGCCCCGGCGGCAGCGCCCGCCAGCCCGCGGCGATGTCGATGCGGGTCATGTCCGAGTCCGGCGCGCCGTAATCCTCGGTGAACCGCACCCCGGACTGCATGTCGAGCACCTGGCCGAGCGTCGCGTCGCCATAGCCGCATTCCGCCAGTTCCGGCACGACATCCGCCAGCGGCGCGCCAAGGTCCAGCGCCCCGCGCGCGACAAGAATCCCGGCAAGCGTCCCGACCACGGATTTCGCCACCGACTGGGACAGGTGCAGCGTGTCCGGCGTCATGTCGTTGCGGTAGCTTTCATGGCGGACGCGCCCGCCCTGATAGACCAGAAACCCGTCCGTGTAGCTTTCGTCCAGCCAGTCGCCGACGCTGCGCGCCGCCCCCGCGCTGTCGGTGAACGGGGCGCCGAGCAGATCGACCGGATCGGCGGCAAGCGCCGAAACCGGGCCCGCGCCGCGCCCCACATCGGTGGTGGGAAACAGCGCGCGCATGTTCAGGAACGACCAGCGGTTGAATGGCGGCAGGTCCCAGTTGTCGGCCCCGGGCCGCTTGTCGGGCGGCGGCGGGCTGCCCTGCATGATGCCCAGCTCGCGCGCGGTCTTCGGGCGGCTTCGCTTCCAGTCTGTCATGTGTCGCGCCCCGGGGCTTCGCCTGGGCGGCGGGGCGTCCGAAAGCGCCCCGCCGCGGATCGGATCACTGCTTCAGGCGGGTCCAGATCCTGTTGTAGAGGTCCACGACCTCCTGATCGCAGGGCTTGACGAAATCCGGCGCCGGGGCGCCCGCCGGCATGACGATCTCCGGCGCGTTCTTCATGTCCGCGTCCATATACGCTTCAGACCCGGCGATCCCGTTGGCGTAGCGCGCGAAATTCGAAATCAGCGCGGCGTTTTCCGGGTCCATGATGAAATTCACGAACAGCCTGGCATTGTCCAGATTGGGCGCGCCCTTCAGCACCGCCACGTTGTCCATCCAGCCGGTGAAGCCCTCTCTGGGATAGGCGTAGACCAGCGTCGGGCGCTGGGCGCGGGCGCGCATCGAGGCGCCGTTCCAGTTCTGCGACAGGTCCACGTCGCCCGAGGTCAGCTTCTCGATCGTGGAATAATCCATCGTGCGCCAGTTGGCCTTGGCCTTCAGCAGCAGCGCCGTCAGGTCCTTCAGCTGCGCCTTGTTCGAATTGCAGCGCGGATAGCCCAGATAGCGCAGCCCGGCGTTGATCACGTCGTTCATGTCGTTGAGCATGTTGATGCGGCCCTGCAATTCGGCGGGCGGATCGAACAGCAGGGCGAGGGTGTTGACGTCGCCCTTGTAGACCTCGGAATCGACCACGAAAGACGTGGTTCCCCATTGCCACGGCGCCGAATAGGACCGCCCCGGATCCCAGTAGACATCGACCCATTTCGGATCGACGTTCTTGAAGTTCTCCATCTTGTTGGGCTCGATCTTTTCCAGCAGCCCCTGATCGATCATGATGGACACCATGTAATCGCCCGGCACCACGATGTCGTAGCCGGTGGCGCCCTGCTTGACCTTGGCCAGCATGGTCTCGTTGGAATCGTAGCCGTCGATGGTGACCTTCACGTCGTTGGCTTTTTCGAATTTCTCGATCAGCTCGGGGCTGGTGTAGTTGCCCCAGTTGTAGATGTTCAGCACGCCTTCGGCTTGCGCGCCGCCGGCCGCCAGACCAAGCGCCACGCCCAATCCCAAAAGTTTCCGTGTCATTCCGACCTCCTGTTGATGAGTGTTGATCATTTCGCCCGTCGCCTCTGCAAGAAGAAGAACACGGCGACGAAGACGATCGAGGCGACAAGCAGCACCGTCGACACCGCGTTGATTTCCGGAGTGATGCCGCGCCGGATGGCGCCGAGGATGTAGATCGGCAGCGTGGTCTCGCCCGGGCCGGCCACCATCAGCGTGATGATCACGTCGTCCAGCGACACCACGAAGGCCAGCATCGCCCCGGCGACGATCCCCGGCGCCAGCAGCGGAAACGTCACCTTCCAGAACACCTTCGCCGGCGGCGCATACAGGTCCGCCGCCGCCTGCTCCAGCGTCAGGGTCATGTCCTCCAGCCGCGCGCGGATCGGCATGTAGGCGAAGGGGATGCAGAACACCGTATGCGCCAGCATCAGGTAGCCGATGCCGGTGACCCCGGTCAGCTGCTTGATCAGCGCGAACAGCGACAGCGAGGCGATGGCGGTGACGATCTCGGGGATCATCAGCGGCTGGTTGATCACCGCATAGGCCAGATACATGCCACGATAGGGCCGCGTGCGGGTGGTGGCCAGCGCCGCCATGGTGGCGAAGATCGTGCCGAAGACCGCGGCGACGAAGGCGACCTTCAGCGACACCCCGGCGGCGGCGCGGATGCCGTCATTGTCGAACGCCTCGAAATACCAGCGCAGCGAAAATTCGGTGAACTTCACCACCGACCGGTTGTCGTTGAACGAGAACGCCACCAGCATCAGGATCGGCGCGTAAAGCGCGAACAGGCAGAACCAGGCGATCTCGGTGAAGCCGGTCTGGCGGCGCAGGTCGAAGCGTCTAGCCATGGCGTGCGCTCTCCCGCCCGGCATGGCGCGCGTAAAGCATCAGCGCCAGCATCACCACCGCCATCAGGATCAGCGCCGCCGCCGACCCGAAGGGCCAGTTGCGCGAGGATCCGAACTGAATGGCGATCAGGTTGCCGATCATCAGCTTCTTGCCGCCGCCCAGCAATTCGGGCGTGATATAGGCGCCGAGCCCCGGGATGAACACCAGGATGCAGCCCGCGACGATCCCCGGCTTTGACAGCGGCAGGATGACTTTCGTCAGCACTTTCCAGCGGTTGGCGTATAGATCGAAGGCCGCCTCGATCAACCGCAGATCCAGTTTTTCGAGACTGGCGTAGAGCGGCAGCACCATGAACGGCAAATAGCTGTAGATCAGGCCAATGAACACTGCCGTGTCGGTGTAGAGAATCGCGATGGGTTTCTCGATCAGCCCCGCATCCATCAGCGCCAGGTTGACCACCCCCTGATCGCGCAGGATGATCAGCATGGCGTAGGTGCGGATCAGCAGGTTGGTCCAGAACGGCAAGGTGATGAGAAACAGCCAGAAATTGCGCTGATCCGCCGGTTTCGAGGCGATGTAATAGGCGGTCGGATAGCCGAGGATCAGCGCCCCGATGGTGGCTCCGAAAGACAGCCCAACGGATCGCGCGAAGATCGACAGATACGACCAGTTGAAGGACAGGGTGTCGTCGAAGATGTCGCGCTCGACGAAGAACTGGACATAGGCGTCAAGCGAAAACACCCATTCCACGCCGCCGAACGACCCCGGTTTCAGGAACGAATACACCAGCGTGATCGACAGCGGCATCAGCCCGAACAGCCCGATGACGATCAGCCCCGGCGCCAGCAGCAGCAGCCGCGTGTTGCGTCGGCGTCTGGCGTCCAGCGCGCGGGCCGCGGTCAGGGCGGCGCCGGGCGCCTCGGATCCGGACCCCGCCGCCATCAGTCGCCGAGCGCCCGCGCGCCGCCCTCGTCGATGCGAAAGGCGATCCGGTCGCCGACCGCGTGCCCGCCGGCGTCGCCCTGCAGCCGCAGGATGAACGCCGCCCCGTCGCCCAGGGTCAGGTGGATATTGGCCCCGGCCCCGAAAAACACCACATGGGTCACGGTCCCGTGCAGCGCATTGTCCGCGGATGCGTCGCATTCGCGGGCTTTCTCGGGGCGGATCGCGACGCTGACGCGGTCGCCCGCCATGCTCGCCCCGGGCAGGAAAATCTCGGCCTCGCCGCCCAGCCGCACGGTGAGTCCGCCCGCCTGATCCCGCAGGGGCAATCCGGTCAGGATGTTGATGTCGCCGATGAAATCGGCAACGAAACGATTTGCCGGGGCATTGTAGATGTCCTGCGGCGCGCCGATCTGCTGCACTTTGCCTGCATTCATCACCGCAATCCGGTCGGACATGGTCAGGGCTTCCTCCTGATCATGGGTGACGAAAACGAAAGTGATGCCGGTCTCGTCCTGCAGCCGCTTCAGTTCCAGCTGCATCTCCTTGCGCAGCTTCAGATCCAGCGCCGCCAGCGGTTCGTCCAGCAGCAGCACCCGGGGCTGCGGGGCCAGCGCCCGGGCCAGCGCCACGCGCTGCTGCTGCCCGCCCGACAGCTGATCCGGGGCGCGGTCCGCCAGCGGTTCAAGCCGCACCAGTTCCAGCATCCGCTGCACCGCCGCGGCGGTCTTTTCCCTGCTCCAGCCCAGCATCTCCAGCCCGAAACCGATATTCTGCGCCACGTTCAGATGCGGAAACAGCGCGTAGCTCTGAAACACCGTGTTCACCGGGCGCTTGTGGGGCGGCAGATGCGCGATTTCCTCGCCATGCAGCAGCACGCCGCCCTGATCCGGCAATTCGAACCCGGCGATCATCCGCAAGAGCGTGGTCTTGCCGCAGCCCGAGGGGCCCAGAAGGGTGAAGAATTCGTTCTGCCGGATGTCGAGCGACACGTGATCGAGCGCGATGATCCGCGCCGCGCCGCGCCCGAAACCCTTGACCAGGCCGCGCGCTGAAATCGCCGGCGCCTCGCCCGCCGCGTCACCCGTGGAAAAATCCCGCCGCCTGCCCATCGCCGCCCCGTTCCGCGCCCGCCCGCTGGGGCGCGCCATGGGTCCGAGGATAGGAACCCGGCGGCGATGCGGTAAATACCCCCGAGGGGGTAGACCCCCGGCTCAGCCGAACAGGCTGTCGAAGAAGGCGTGGAACAGTTCCCCCTGCGACGAGATCCGCAGCTTGCGATACAGGTTCTTGCGGTGGATCTTCACCGTGCCCACCGACACCCCGGCCCGCGCCGCGATCGAGCGCGAGGAATGGCCTTTCAGGATCAGATTGGCGACTTCGCGTTCGCGCGGCGTCAGCGCCCCCTGCCCGAATTTCGCCAGCGCCGCGTCGACGCCCTGACTGGCGGACGCGTCGGCCCCGGCGCGCCGGGCGCGGGCGAAATGCTGCATGTTGAGCGCCGCGAACACCGGCAGCAGACGGCGAAACGCGTCGATGTCGGCGCGGGAGAACCGGCGTTCCCGCTGCCGCCGGCCCAGCGAATAGAACAGCGCCCGCGCCTCGGTCAACCGCACGAAGATCCCCAGTTCGTCCTGCAGGCGCAGGCTCTTGTAATAGAGCTTGTAATAGGTCGAGCGATGAAACCGGTCCGGCGCCACCTCGGCCAGCGTGGCGACGCGGGTCGCGCGGTCCTTCAGGTGGCTGTCAAAGAACGGATCCAGCAGATAGGCGCGGTCCAGATAGGTGTCGACCACGTCAAAGCGCCGCGCCGCGGGCACGTTGTCATAGACATGGGTCGGCTGGCGGCGGCCGTCCAGTTCGGTGACGAAGACCCCCATGAAGTTCACATTGGCGCGCAGCCAGTCGCTGATCGCGGCGAAGAAATCCTCCGTGCCGATCGCCAGAATCGCGCCCGCCAGCGCATGGTCCGCCTTTGGTCGCGCGCGTTTTTCCGATTTGTCCATGCCAAGGCCGAAGAACCCGATTTCACCGCCGCCGCAATGATGCGCCCGCGGCGGCGGATTGGCCAGAGTCATGCGCCGCCGCTTGTTCTCCGCCGGGGGCGGGCGTAGACAAATGCGAATCAACCGGGCGAATCTGCAGTGAGGGTGAGCAAGGCGATCATGCGTGAACCAATTGGAAACACAGTGAAAATACTGGCGACGGTTTTGGCGGCGCTGATCATGGGCGCCAGCGCCGCGCCGGGGCAGGCGGTGGCGCCGGGCCTGCACAACAGCACCAGGGTCTTCACCGATCCGGCGGAGATGACCGGGCTGGAGGCCTCCGATCCGGCGGAAACGGCCCGGACCTGGGCGGCGGCGATCATCCGGGTTCCCGACGGCGCCGGGGGGTCGCGCGCCACCACGCTCGCCGATCTGAAACGCGACATGGCCGGGCGCGCCGACAAGCTGGCGGCGCTGATCTATCTGCATGGATGCAGCGGCGTCTGGGAGGGCACGCTGCGGCGGATCGAATTCTACGCCGACAACGGCTTTCTGGTGATCGCCCCGGCCAGTTTCGCGCGGCTCAAATATCCGAAATCCTGCGATGTCGCCACCAATCGCGGCGGGCTGTATCGCGGCACGCTGGTCATGCGCCAGAAAGACGCCGGCCACGCCATCGAGCAGGCCCGCGCGCTGCCCTTCGTGGACGGGTCGCGCATCGTGCTGGCCGGGCTCAGTCAGGGCGGTGTCGCCACGGCGACGTTCCGCGCCGAGAACGACCGCCAGAAGACCAGCGCCCGCATCGTCGAGGGCTGGACCTGCAACGCCGGCTGGCCTGAATACAAGGGCGTTGCGGCGGGCCCTGACGAACCGGTGCTGACGCTGGTCGGGGCCAGGGATCCGTGGTTTCAGACCCCGTGGACCAAGGGTGATTGCGGGAGGTTCCTCGACAAGGAAAACGGCAGCAAGTCAGTGGTTTACACCGAGGGAGAGCTGGCCTGGCGGCATGAGCTTCTGGACCTCGGCGCCCCGCGTCGGGAGGTGCTGGATTTCCTCGCCGCGCAGCTGAAGCCCGCCCCGGCGGCGCAGGAGTGACGCCCGCGCCCGCCGCGCCCGCCCCGGTCCCCCGGGACGGGCGCGGCGGGGTCAGTTGACGCCGTTGGCGCGCTGGATCTCGCGCACATAGGCGAGGATGTAGGTGACCTCGTTGTTGGTCACGGTCTTGACCGGCGGCATGTTGCCGAATCGCCAGTGATGGGCCTGCACGCCGCGCTTGGCGGCGATCAGGAACGCCGCGTCCGCGTGATGCCCGGGGCGGTAGATCTGGTGGATGAAAGGCGGCCCCCGGTCGGTGCCCGCCGCGTTGGCCCCGTGGCAGGCGGCGCAATTGGCGTCGAACAGCGCCTTGCCCTGTTGCGCCTTGGCCGACAGCGTCGGGATGGTCAGCGCGCCATCCACCGCGCCGTCATTCACGTCGCTGGCCATGGTGCGGGCGCCGCCGCCGCCGCCGTTGTTCTGGCTCATCCACCAGTAGCCGCCGCCGAGCACGGCCAGCGCCAGCCCGCCGGCGATCAGGAATTGCTTGTTCATGCACTGTCTCCCCGCAGCCCGGGTCCCGGGTCCGCGTCCTTGTCCGATCAGTCGAGCAGCTTGCGGCGCTCATCGAATTCCGCGCTGTCGATCTCGCCCTTGGCGAAGCGTTCGCGCAGGATCTTCAGGGCCTGGTCCGCGTCGTTCGAGGGCGCGTCGCCGCCGCTGGCGCCGCTGGCGCCGCCGCCGAGAAACCGGACGGTCAGGACCACGAGCCCGATGATCAGCCCCAGGAAGACCAGCATCATGATCGGCCCGAAGAACCAGCCGCCCCAGCCCATGCCGCCGCCCCAGCCCATGCCGTGACCGCCGTAATACACGCCGCCCGCATCGGCCAGGGCCGCGCCGGCGATTGTCGTCAGTGCGAGCGTCAGCGTCGCCAGTGTGGTTTTCATTTTCGTCTCCTTGGGTTGGCGCCGGTCCGCGTCGCGGCGGCGATTTGGCGTCGGAAGCATCGGTCGGCGGGGGGCCGGGGCGCGTCGATCCGCGCCCCGGCCGTTGACGTCGCCCCGCCGATTCCGGATCACGCCCCGGATCAAGCGGTGACGGCGAATTGCCCCATCATCCCCGCGTCCTCGTGTTCCAGAATATGGCAGTGATACATGTAGGGGCGATCCGGGTCGGCGTAGTCGGCGAAGCCCAGCAGCAGGCGCACCCGATCGCCGGGGGCGACGACGATGGTGTCCTTCAGCCCCGCTTCGGCGGCGGAAGGCGGCGCGCCGTTGCGGTCGAGCACCCGGAACTGCACGTCGTGGATATGGAACGGATGCGCGAGCATGGTGGGGTTCTCGATCACCCAGATTTCCTCGGTGTCCCGGCGCACCGTCACGTCGACGCGGTTCATGTCCATGGCGCGGCCGTTGATCCCCATGGCGTCGTCGCCGCCCATCATCATCGCCGGCCCCATGGGCATGTCGAGCCGGAAGCGCCGCGTCGCGACGGCGCGCGACGGGTCGGGGGGCGCCAGCGTCGCCAGCGCGGCGGGCAGGATCAGGCGCTTGCGCCGGGCCGCGTCGGGGCGGATGTCGAGCGCGTCGAAATCGATGTCGCCGCCGCCCATCATCCGGCCCATCATGCCGCCGGCCATGCCCGCGGCGCGCGGCGTCCCGGCCAGCAGGCGCACCGGGCGCCCGTCGGACAGGTCGACGACGATCTCCGCGCGCTCGCCGGGGGCGAGGTCGATGGCGGCGGTCTCCACCGGGCGTTCCAGCAGCCCGCCGTCGCTGGCGATCAGATGGAACCGCCGCCCGTCGCTGAACGACAGGGCGTAGAAGCGGGCGTTGGAGCCGTTGAGGATGCGCAGCCGCAAGCTGTCGCTGCGCGCGACGAAATACGGGTTCGCCGTGCCGTTCACCAGCAGCGCGTCGCCGCGCATCCCCATCATCCGATCCGGCATCGAGGACAGGTAGTCGAACGAGCCGTCATCGTTGAATCGCCGATCCTGCAGCACCAGCGGCACGTCGTCCACGCCGTAATCCCGCGGCAGGTCCGGCGCGGCGGCGGCGTCCTCGACGATCATCATCCCGGCGAGCCCATGGAACACCTGCGCGCCGGTCTCGTGCAGCATATGCGAATGATACCAGAAGGTTCCGGCGCGTTGGCGGATCTCGAACTCCGGCCGCCAGACCGCGCCCGGCGCGATGGTCTGGTGCGGCCCGCCATCCTGCGCGGCGGGCAGGTGCAGCCCGTGCCAGTGCAGCGTCGTGGTCCAGTCCAGATCGTTGGCGACGTTGAATCGCACCCGCTCGCCGGCCGTCAGCCGCAGGGTCGGGCCGAGGTAATCGCCGTTGATCCCCAGGGTCGGGGTCTCGACGCCCTCGTAGAACCGCGAGACCCCCTGCCGGATGCGCAGATCGTATTGCCGCGCGCCGTCGCGGGGCGCGCCCTCGGCCAGCGGCGGAATCGCCAGCGGGCGCGGCGGGGCGGCGCGCCGCCCCTGCGACCATCCATAGCCGCCATAGGCGAGCGCGGCGCCGCCCGCGGCCAGCAGCCCGAGCGTGGCGCGTCGCGAAATCCTCATCGACTCCTCCTTGGGCCGGGCGCCGGGCGGTTGACCTTCAAGACATTTGCGATCCGCACGCTCGACCTCCGTGTTTGCGGGCCCGATCCGCCTGGCGGGATCCGGGATCGGGGTTTCGGGCGTTCAACGGACGGCGCCGCGCGTTCCGTCGCCCCGTGTCCGGCCCCTGTCCGGCCCCGTGTCCGGCCCCGTGTCCGGCCCCGTTCGGCGCCCATCGTTCCGGTCCCATGCAGGTAAGGTTTCCACCTGCTGGAAGGTCAAGTCGTCGCCGGCGGCCAATCCGTCGCAGTCGCCGGGCGCGGCCTCAGCCGTGGTGACGGCACAGGCTGTGATCCGAAAGCACGTGCAGGATGTTGCACCTGGCCGAGACATCGCCCTGGCAGTTGGCGATCATCCGCTTCAGTTCCAGCCGCATGGCGGCGAGCCGCGCGATGCGGCTTTCCACCTCGTCCAGATGCATGCGGGCGATGCGGTCGGCCTCGTCGCAGGGGCGGTCCGGGGCGTCGGACAGCGCCAGCAGGCTGCGGATGGCGGTCAGGGGAAACCCCAACTCGCGCGCATGGCGGATGAAGGCGAGCCGGCGGAGATCCTCGTCGCCATAGATGCGCTGGTTGCCGGGCGACCGCCGGGGTTCGGGCATCAGGCCGATGTCCTCGTAGTAGCGGATGGTCTGGACCTTCGCGGCCGCCGCGCGCGCCAGATGCCCGATGGAGAAATTTTTTTCGCTCATGACGCGATCCCCCCCTTGAACCTACAGGAACTGTAGCTGGCATATCTGGGAAGCGACACCCCGGAATGCAAATGAGGGCCTCATGGCCGACAGGCATGTTTTCACCGTCGAGGGCATGGATTGCCCAAGCTGCACCGCCAAGATCGAGGGCGCGGTCTGCGCCATGCCCGGCGTCGGCGCGGTCAGTCTGAACTATTCAAGCCAGCGGCTGAGCCTGGAGCTGGACGCGACCGGAACCAGCGCCGACATGGTGGCGCGGGCGGTGGAAAAGCTCGGCTACAAGGTGATCCGCCCCGGCGACCGGCCGGACGACGCGCCCGAACCGGCCTGGCATCAGACCGCCAAGGGGCGGCTGGTGCTGCTCACCGGTCTGGCGCTGGCGGCGGCGGCGGCGCTGTCCTTCGCCGCTCCTCAATACGCGGGCTGGGTGTTCGCCGCGGCGGCGCTGGCGGCGCTGGCGCCGCTGGCGCGCAAGGCGTGGATGGGGGCGCTGGCCGGACAGCCCTTCACCATCGAGACCCTGGTGACCATCGCCGTGATCGGCGCCGTGATCATCGACGAGGCGCCCGAGGCCGCGGTGGTGGTGTTCCTGTTCTCGGTCGGCGAACTGCTGGAGATGATGGCCGCGTCCCGTGCGCGGCGATCCGTGCGGGCGCTGGCGGATCTGGCCCCGAAAACCGCGTTTCTGGTCCTGGAAGGCGAATCCGTCGAGGTCCCGGCCGACAGCCTGCAGGTCGGCGACGTGGTGGAGATCCGCGCCGGGGCGCGCGCGCCGGCGGATGGCGAGATCATCGAAGGCGAGACCTCGATCGACGAATCCATGATCACCGGCGAATCGATCCCCCGGCGCAAGCAGGTGGGCGACGGGGTCTATGCGGGTTCGGTGAACGCCGACGGGGTGATCCGGGTGCGGGTGGAAAAGACCGTGGCCGACAACATGATCGCGCGCATTCTGCACATGGTCGAGGAGGCGGAGGCCGCCAAGGCCCCGACCGCGCGTTTCATCGACCGCTTCAGCCGTTACTACACGCCCGGCGTGATCGTGGCGTCGGCGCTGATCGCGATCGTCCCGCCGCTGCTGCTGGGGGCCGCGTGGGGCGACTGGATCTACAAGGGGCTGGCGATCCTGCTGATCGGCTGCCCCTGCGCGCTGGTGCTGTCGACCCCGGCGGCGATCACCTCGGGGATTTCGGCCGGCGCGCGACAGGGGCTGCTGATGAAGGGCGGCGCGGTGCTGGAGGCCATCGGCAAGGCGCGGCTGGTCGGGTTCGACAAGACGGGCACGCTGACCGAGGGCAAGCCGAGGGTCACCGACGTGACCGCGTTTCAGGGCGACGAGGCGGGGCTGCTGGGGCTGGCGGCGGCGGTCGAGGCCTCGTCCTCGCACCCGCTGGCCGCCGCCATCACGGCCGAGGCGGCGGCGCGCGGCGTTGAAATCCCGCCGTCGCGCGGGGCCGAGGCGCTGCGCGGGCGCGGGGTGCGCGCGCAGGTGGCGGGGCGCGAGGTCAGCGTCGCCTCGCCCCGCTACGCCGCCGGGATCGCCGCCATGCCGCCTGCCGCGCTTGACGCGGTCGCGGCGCTGGAGGAACAGGGCAAGACCGTCGCCG
This sequence comes from Oceanicella sp., assembly GCF_056449545.1. Lineage (NCBI taxonomy): Bacteria > Pseudomonadati > Pseudomonadota > Alphaproteobacteria > Rhodobacterales > Paracoccaceae > Oceanicella > Oceanicella sp. Next base: position 53,591 of record NZ_JBWOMN010000137.1, read on the forward strand.
CGGTGGTCGCGGACGGCGAGGCGCTGGGGCTGATCGCCCTGCGCGACGAACTGCGCGACGACGCGGTCGAGGCCATGGCGGCGCTGGGCGCGCTGGGGGTGCGCGCGGTGATGCTTACCGGCGACAACGCCCGCGCCGGCGCGGCGCTGGCGGCCCGGCTGGGCATCGAGGTCAAGGCCGAACTTCTGCCCCAGGACAAGCTTGCGGCCATCGAGGCGCTGAAGCGCGCCGCGCCGCGCGGCGCCAGCGTCGCCATGGTCGGCGACGGCATCAACGACGCCCCGGCGCTGGCGCGCGCCGATGTGGGCATCGCCATGGGCGGCGGCACGGATGTGGCGATGGAGACCGCCGACGCGGTGCTGCTGCATGACGACACCCGCGACGTGGCGGCGCTGATCGGGCTGTCGCGGGCGACCATGACCAACATCCACCAGAACATTTCCGTGGCGCTGGGGCTGAAGGCGGTGTTTCTGGTCACCACGCTGCTGGGCATGACCTCGCTGTGGATGGCGATCCTGGCGGACACCGGGGCCACGGTGCTGGTCACCGCCAACGCCCTGCGCCTGCTGGGGCATCGCGCCCGCTGAACCGGCCCGATGACCGAGGCGCGTCGCGCAGCCGTGATCCGCGCCGCCCCCCTGCAGGCTTGACGCGCCCGCGGGGGGAAGGTTTACCGAGGGCCACCCTGTTGATCGAGGACTTGCCGAATGGACCCTTCGTCGGGCGTGCTGATCCTGCTGCCCATCGGTCTCGGCCTGCTGGGCTTCGTCGAACCCTGCACCATCGGCGGGCATCTGGTGTTTCTGAAATCGCAGGAAAACCGCACCCGCGCCGCGCGGGCCCGCGCGCTGAGCGTCTTCGTCATCCTGCGCACGCTGGTCAGCGGCCTGTTCGGCGTCGCCGCGGTGCTTGTCGGCCAGAAGCTGATCGGCGCGCAGACCTGGCTGTGGCTGGTCTTCGGGTCGATCTATCTGGCGGTCGGCCTGGCCTTCGCCGCCGGCGGCGCGGGCTGGGTCCGGCACGCGGTCAATCTGGCCCCGTCCAGCTGGAAAACCGCGCAAAGCCCGGCGTTGCTGGGCGTGGCGTTCGGGCTCAACGTCCCGGCCTGCGCCGCGCCGATCCTGTTCGCGCTGCTGGGGCTGGCGGCGACCATGGACAGCCTGTGGTCGGGTTTCGCGATGATGGCGCTGTTCGGGCTGGCGCTGTCGGCGCCGCTGGCGGCGCTGACGCTGTTCGACGGGCTGGCCAGACGGCTGGAGGCGCTGGGCCGGGCGATGACCCGCCGCCGCTGGATCGGCGGCGGCGTCTTCATCCTGCTCGGCCTGTGGTCGATCTGGTTCGGGCTGTTCGTCAATCCCGAGGACTGGTCGGGCCTGTAGGCCGCGCTCAGCGGCTGCCCATCTTGCAGAAACACGATGATTTCACCGCCACGTCGGTGCGCGCCCTGGCCAGAATCAGCCGCTGGTTGATGATCTTGGCCTCCTCGGTCCGGCCCAGCCGTTGCAGGCATTCGTGGTAGCCCATCAGGCTCCAGACGTTGTCGGGGTGCTGACAGGCTCGGCTCAGGGTCGCGTCCAGCCCCAGATCGGCGCGGTAGACGGCGGCGGAATCCTCCACCCGTCCCTGTTCCAGCAGCAGCGCGCCAAGCGCGTGGCGGGTCGGCTGCATCCAGCCCCAGGGCTCGTCATAGGGCAGGTCGTCATCCATCTGCACCGATCTGCGCAGATGCGCGAAGGCGGCGTCGTAATCCTGTTTGCGATAGGCCACCTCGCCCAGCATCATTTCCCGCGCCACGGCGAGGATGTCGAGGCAGGTGTTGTTGAACACCATGCGGCTTTCGGGCACCCGCTTCACCGCCGCGTCGAACAGCGCCGCCTCGCGCTCGCCATTGGGCGCGTCGCCGCTGGCCGCATGGGCCACGGCCTTGGCGTAATGCATCATCGCCGTGGTGACGCAGAACAGGTCCTGGTCATCGGGCAGCTTCTGGTCGATGATCTCCCGCCATTTGCCAAAGCGGATATAGACGTGCTGCTTCATCGAAACGAAGCCTTCCAGCCAGTCGGCCATGGGCGGGGATTGCGTGCGCAGCAGGGCCTCGGGCAGGGTCGCGACCATCTCTTCGGCGGTCTCGATCGCCGGGGCGAACTGGCCGAGAAACATCGCCCCGTAGATCTTGAAATGATAGTCGTGGCAGCGATAGAGCGAGTAGAAATTCAGCGGCCCCTCGCGCTCCAGAAACCGGCGATCGGCGGCGATGGCGGCCGTGTTCGAGGTCACCACCCGTTCGTAATGCCCGCACAGCACGTCGATATGGGTGGGCATGTGCTGCAGATGCCCGGCGTCGGGCGCCAGACCGCGCAGCGCGTCCGCGGCCTTGAGCGCGCGTTCGGGATGCGGCGACATCTCCATCAGGTGGATGTAGATGTGCAAAAGCCCCGGATGGGTCATGCCGCCGGGGCGCGCCAGCGCGGTTTCGAGCACCTCGATGGCCTCGGCGGTGTCGGCGCCTGTCGCGATCTCGCCGGTCTTCAGGTCCCACAAGGCCCAGGGCGTGCGGTTCATGATCGCCTCGGCAAAGAACGTGGCCACGTCCGGGTCGTCGCCGAATTCGGCGTGCACGCGGCGCATGGCGTTGGCGTAATCGTCGTTCCAGAGACACATGTCCTCGCCCGGAACCCGCGCCGGGCAGCGGTGGGGCAGCGCCCCGATCAGCGCCTGTTCCAGCGGCGTCGCGTTCGGCGCGCAGCGCATGGCCTCGGCCGTGGCGTCGAAGGCGGCGGCGACCGATCGCAACGCGTCTTCCCGGTCGAAGGCCTCCCACGGCTTGTTGTAGTTGCAGCCCGAGGCGTAGGCCACGCCCCACCAGGCCATGGCGCAATCCGGGTCGGCGTCGATCGCCCGGCGAAAGCAGGCGACCGATTCCTCGTGGTTGTAGCCAAAGCACCACATCAGGCCGCGGTCGAACCAAAGCTGCGCGTCCGGCGCGGCGGTGGTGACGCGGCGGCTGTAGGCGCCGAGATCGTAATAGTCGCTCATGCATCCCCCCGGGTCGGCGAAGGCGGGCGCGACAGCCGCGCCCGCGGGTCAGTCTTGGATCAAGCGCGGATCAAGCGCGGATCAAGCGCGGATCAAGCGCGGGTCACTCTGGCAGCATCTCGCCAGACCCGCCGAATTCCGCCGGGAAATCCTTCAGCTTGGGCAGGCCGTCCTTGATGCGCAGCACCGTCTCGCCGTAGTTCAGATGCGCACTGGGTTCGAATTTCAGGCTCGGGAGCACCGCCGCGCACACGTCCACCATGCCGAGGGTCGGGTGGTCGGCCATCAGGTGGCCGCCGCATTTGGCGCAGAACTGGCGGCGGCTGAAATCGGTCTTGTTGAAGGATCCTATATGCTCGGCCCCGCGGGTGACGGTGACGGCTTCGGGCTTCCAGATGGTCCAGGCGTGCACCGGCGCCGCCGCCCAGGCGCGGCAGGATTCGCAGTGGCAATAGCCCATGCCCTCGGGCGCGCCCGAGGTTTCGATTTCAACCGCGCCGCAAAAACAGGTTCCGGTGTGTGTGTCGCTCATGATGCATCGCTTTCCCGGCCTGCGCCGCTTTATGGGTGTGCTGGAACGTTTCCAGCAGCAACCCTCAATCGGGGTCGCGCCGAAATCAAGCCGGATTTCGCTTTGCCCCCCGGGCGAGCCTCGACGCTCGGCGCCCTGCGCCGCCGCCTCGTCGGCATGGCGAAGATCGAGGGTCCGCGTCGCGCCGCTCAGGCGTGGATGGCGCCGGCAGGGTCGCGCGCGCCTCCGATTCGAGAGGCGTCCGCCGCCGATCCGGCCCGCGCCGCGCCGCTCAGGCGTGGATGGCGCCGTCGCCGCAGGCCATCGCCGCCTCGCGCATGGCTTCCGAGAAAGTCGGATGCGCGTGGCAGGTGCGGGCCAGATCCTCGGCCGCGGCGCCGAATTCCATGGCCACGCAAACCTCGTGGATCAGGTCGCCCGCCGCCGGGCCGATCACATGGGCGCCCAGAATCCGGTCGGTCTCGGCGTCAGCGAGGATTTTCACGAACCCGTCGGAGGCGAAATTCGCCTTGGCGCGGCCATTGCCCATGAAGGGGAACTTGCCGACCTTGTACTTGACCCCGGCCTCCTTCAGCTGCTCCTCGGTCTTGCCGACGGCGGCGACCTCCGGCGCGGTGTAGATCACCGACGGGATCACGTCGTAATTCACATGCCCGGCCTGACCGGCGATGATCTCGGCGACGGCGTAGCCCTCGTCCTCGGCCTTGTGCGCCAGCATCGGCCCGGCGATCACGTCGCCGATGGCGTAGCAGCCGTCCAGGCGGGTGCGGAAATGGTCGTCGATGACGATGCGGCGGCGGTCGTCAAGCTCGACGCCCATGTCGTCGAGCCCCAGCCCGTCGGTGAAGGGCCGGCGCCCGGTGGCCACCAGCACCACGTCGCAGTCGATCTTGCGCTCGGCGTCGGTCTTGCGCAGCTTGTAGCTGAGCGTCAGCCCCTCGGCGGTCTTCTCCACCCCCAGCACCGCGGCGCCGAGGGTGAATTTCAGCCCCTGCTTCTTCAGGATCCGCTGGAACTGCTTGCAGATTTCGCCATCCATGCCGGGGGTGATCTGGTCGAGATACTCGATCACCTGCACCTCGGCGCCAAGCCGCTTCCAGACCGAGCCCAGCTCCAGCCCGATCACCCCGGCGCCGATCACCACCAGGCGTTTGGGGACCTCCTTCAGCTCCAGCGCGCCGGTGGAGCTGACGATGCGCTCCTCGTCGAGCTTGATGAACGGCGGCACGGCGACGTCGGAGCCGGTGGCGATGACGATGTTTCTGGTCTTCAGCACGCCGGCGTCGTCGCCGGTGACCGTCACCTCGCCCTTGCCGGTGAGCCTGGCCCAGCCCTTGACGTAGTCGATCTTGTTCTTCTTGAACAGAAATTCGATGCCGGCGGTGTTCTGGGACACCACCTTGTCCTTGTAGCCGATCATCTCGGGCACGTTGACCGACACATCCCCGGCGGAAATGCCCATCTTGGCGAAATTGACATCCGCCTCGTGCTTCAGTTCGGAGGCGTGCAGCAGCGCCTTTGACGGTATGCAGCCGACGTTGAGGCAGGTCCCGCCCAGCGCCCCGCGCCCCTCGACGCAGGCGGTCTTCAGGCCAAGCTGGGCCGCGCGAATGGCGCAGACATAGCCGCCGGGTCCGCCGCCGACGACGATGACATCATATTCGGACATGGGGTTCTCCTCGCGTGGCCGTGGCGCGGCCGGATGTTCTGGAATGGCGCGGGCCGCGACGCGCGCGGCCCGGTGGTTGCGTGGCGGTTACAGATCCATCAGCAGGCGGCGGGGATCTTCCAGCGCCTCCTTGACGCGCACCAGGAAGGTCACCGCGCCCTTGCCGTCGACGATGCGGTGATCGTAGCTCAGCGCCAGATACATCATCGGGCGGATGACGATCTCGCCGCCGATCGCCACGGGCCGGTCCTGGATCTTGTGCATCCCCAGAATGCCCGATTGCGGCGGGTTCAGGATCGGCGAGGACATCAGCGAGCCGTAGACCCCGCCATTGGAGATGGTGAAGGTGCCGCCCTGCATCTCGGCCATGGAGAGCTTGCCGTCGCGCGCCCGCAGGCCCAGTTCGGCGATCTTCTTCTCGATGGCGGCGAAGCTCATCTGGTCGGCGTCGCGGATCACCGGCACCACCAGCCCGTTGGGCGTGCCCACGGCGACGCCCACATGGTAGTAGTTCTTGTAGACGACGTCGGCGCCGTCGACCTCGGCGTTGACGTCGGGGATTTCCTTCAGCGCATGCACGCAGGCCTTGGTGAAGAAGGACATGAAGCCGAGCTTCACGCCGTGCTTCCTTTCGAACAGCGCCTTGTATTCGGCGCGCAGCGCCATGATCGCCGACATGTCCACCTCGTTGTAGGTGGTGAGCATGGCGGCGTTGTTCTGCGCATCCTTCAGGCGGCGCGCGATGGTCTGGCGCAGGCGGGTCATGCGCACCCGTTCCTCGCGGCCCTCGTCCGAGGCGGCGACCGGGGCGCGCGGCGTCGCGGCGGCGGCGGCCGGGGCCGCGGGGGCCGGGGCGG
>NZ_JBWOMN010000138.1:0-20690 GCF_056449545.1 Oceanicella sp.
CGCCACCGCCACGGCGGCGTTGGCGCCGCCGCCGCCGCCGGTCATCGCCGCGTCGCGGGCGCGGTGCTTTTCCGCCCGCACCGGCATTGCCGACACCGCGAACAGGCAGTCCAGCGCCGCCAGACCCACGACCAGAACCCGCGCCATCGCCCGCCCCCGCGTCCCCGCCCTCAAGCCCGTATCGCGCCGCCAAGCGCCTGCGACAGCGACGCGTCGAGGTGAAATTCCAGCGCCGCCGCCGCCGCCGCCACGTCGCCGGCGCGCAGCGCGCGCAGAAACGCCAGATGTTCGTTCAGCACCCGCGCGGCGTTGCCCGGCGTGACCTGCAGCAGCGCCTGCTTGGCCATGCGCACCTTGATGGCGTTGACCCGGTAGACGCTGTCGATCAGCGCGTTGCCCATGGAGGCGATCAGCGCCTGATGCAGCGCCCAGTCCATGACCTGCACCCGGTCGGCCACCGCCTTTGTGGCGTCGGTCTCCAGGGCGCGCAGGAAGGCGAGATGCTCGTCCTCCCACGCCGCCAGCGCAGCGGGCGCGATGGTGTCGAGCGCCCGCCTTATGGCCTCCATTTCCAGGATGCGGCGCAGATCATAGGCGTTGCGCACGAAGGCGACGTCGATCGAGGGCACCATGGTGCCGCGCTGGCGCAACGGGATCAACAGGCCCTCGGCCTCAAGCCTGGGGATGGATTCGCGGATCGCGCCCAGCGTCAGCCCGGTGCGCTCCACCAGTTCGCGCTGACTGACCACCGCCCCCGGCTTCAGGGCGCCGGCATTCAGCAGATCGGTGATCCGCCGATAGGATTCTTCGCGCAACGTCAGCGCGCCGGTTTCCCGTCTGGCCATGGCCTCCTCGGCTAAACTGTCATTGACATGTCAATCATGCAGATATTCAGTGAAAGGGGAAGCGCCCAGGTTCGGGCGCTTGTCCGCGCGCCCCGATCGGCGCGCCGGGCGCCGACGACACGGCCGGAGTTCCGCAAAGAACGGGCGCCGGGAAACCATGACAAAGGGAGATCTGCCATGAGAACGCTGAGGACGCTCACCATCGCCGCGGCGGCGCTGACCGGGCTGGCAATGACGGCGGGCGCCGCCGAGAAAATCACGCTGCGCATGTCGACCCCGGCCACCGAGACCGATTTCCGCTCTCAGGGTCTGGCGACGGTGTTCGCGGACGGGATCAAGGATTTCGCGATCTACGAACCCCATTACAACGACACCCTGTTCAAGCAGGGCACGGAGCTGGTGGCCATCGCGCGCGGCAATCTGGACATGTCCATCACCTCGGCGCAGGAACTGGCGAAGCTGATCCCCGAATGGTCGATCTTCACCGCCGGCTACCTGATGCGCGGACCCGAACACCAGCGCAAGGTGTTCGAGGGCGACATCGGCAAGGAGATGTATCAGCTGGTCGAGGACAAGCTCGGCGTCAAGCTGCTGTCGGTGATGTATTTCGGCACCCGCCAGCTCAACCTGCGCGGCGACAAGGTGATCAACACCCCCGCCGACCTGGAAGGCGTCAACCTGCGCATGCCCGGCACCGACGCCTGGCAGTTCCTGGGCCGCGCGCTGGGCGCCAACCCGACGCCCATGGCCTTCACCGAGGTCTATACCGGGCTGCAGACCGGCGCCATCGACGGGCAGGACAACCCCCTGCCCACCGACAAGGACAAGAAATTCTACGAGGTCACCGACCAGATCGTGCTCACCGGGCATCTGGCGGACATGAATTTCCTCGCATTCTCGAAAAAGGTCTGGGACAAGCTGACGCCGGACCAGCAGGCCAAGCTGATGAAGGCCGCGCAGGACGCCTCGGCGGCGATCACCGCCAAGATCGTGCAGAACGAAAGCGAACTGGTGGATTTCTTCAAGGGCAAGGGCCTGAAGGTCTACGCCCCCGACGTGGCCGCGTTTCGCGAACGGGCGCAGAAGATGTATCTGGAGTCCGATTTCTCCAAGGACTGGCCCGAGGGCCTGCTGGAGCGAATCAATGCGGTCAAGTGATCGCGGCCTGCCGGTCCGGCGCCCCGGCGCCGGTCCGTTCGGCGGCCCTGCGTGATGCAGGCGCTCGCCGGATGGCTGGCGCGGCGGGCTGACAATGTGGCGGTGGGGCTTCTCACCGCCATTTTCCTGTCCTTCATCCTGCAGATCGTCAGCCGCTACGTGATCCGCCAGCCGCTGGGCTGGACGCTGGAGGCCTGCCTGCTGGCCTGGCTGTGGCTGGTGTTCTGGTCCTCGGCCTTCACGCTGCGCGAAAAGGACCATGTGCGCTTCACCATCCTCTACGACCACGTGCGCCCCGGCGCGCGGCGGATCTTCGCGGTGCTGAGCGGGGCGGCGATCATCGTCGCGCTTGGCATGTCCCTGGCGCCCACGGTGGATTTCGTGACCTTCATGGCCATTGAAAAGACCTCGCTGCTGAAGGTGCGCTTCGACGTGGCGTTCTCGGTCTATCTGGTGTTCGTCGCGGCGGTGATCCTGCGCTACGGCTGGCGCATCGTCGCGGTGCTGCGCGGGCGCGACGCCGACCCGGCGCTGGACGAAACCGCATGAGCGTCGCGTTCCTGGTCTGCATCGCGGTGCTGTTCGGGCTGTCGGCGCTGGGCGCGCCGATCGCGCTGGCGATGATCTCCGCCGCCATCGCCTATCTGGCGATCACCGGGCAGGACATGGCGCTGGCCTCGGAACTGATGCAGCAGGGGCTCTACACCAGCTTCATCCTGCTCGCGGTGCCGCTGTTCATCGTCGCCGCCAACATCATGAACGCCGGCACCATCAGCGACCGGCTGCTGAATTTCTGCGTCGCCGTGGTGGGGCGGTTCCGCGGCGGCCTGGGGCAGGTCAACGTGGTCGCCAGCCTGATATTCTCGGGCATGTCGGGATCGGCCATCGCCGACGCGGCGGGGATCGGCAAGATCATCATCGAGATGATGACCAAGGACGGCCGCTATCCGCTGGGCTTCGCCGCCGCGATCACCGCCGCCTCGGCCACCATCGGCCCGATCATCCCGCCCTCGATCCCCATGGTGATGTATGCGCTGGTGTCCGACACCTCGGTCGGCTACCTGTTTCTGGCCGGGATCGTGCCGGGGCTGCTGATGGGCGGCGCGCTGATGATCATGGTGGCGCGCATCGCCGGACAGCGCGACTTCGCGGTCGAGGCCCCGACCCCGCTGCGCCGGATCCCGCGCCTGACGCTGAACGCCTTCCCGGCGCTCCTGATGCCGGCGATCCTGCTGTTCGGCATCTATGGCGGCGCCACCACCCCCACCGAAGCCGCCGCCGTCGCCGCCACCTACGCCTTCCTGCTGGCGGCGCTGTTCTACCGGGCGCTGAGCCTGAAGCGCATCTACGACATCCTGTCGGACAGCGCGCGCGCCTCCGCCTCGGTGGGGCTGGTGATCGGCGGCGCGATGATCTTCAACTACATCGTCGCCAGCGAGAACATCCCCAACATGATGGCCGGCGCGCTGCGCCAGATCGACCTGTCGCCCATCGGCTTCCTGCTGCTGGTCAACCTGCTGCTGCTGCTGCTGGGCTGCGTGCTCGACGCCACCACCATCCTGCTGGTGATCGTGCCGCTGTTCCTGCCCGCGGCGCGCGATCTTGGCATCGATCTGGTGCATTTCGGCGTGGTCGTGGTGGTCAACACCATGCTGGGGCTGATCACGCCCCCCTACGGGATCCTGCTGTTCGTCATCAACGCCACCACCGGCGCCCCCATGCGCGACATGATCCGCGAGGTCTGGCCCTTCCTGTTCGCGCTGATCCTCGCCCTGCTGGCCATGACATTGCTGCCGGACATGGTGCTGTGGCTGCCGCGCCTGCTGGGATACAACGGATGACCGGCGCGCCGGCCAACGCGACCGGGATCATCCCGGTGATGCTCACCCCGTTCAGCGCGGCGGACGGGATCGACTGGGACGGCTGCGCGGCGCTCATCGACTGGTGCCTCGCCATGGGCGCCGAAGCGCTGTTCGCGGTCTGCCAGTCCAGCGAAATGCAGTTCCTGTCGCTGGATGAACGGGTGGCGCTGGCCAGCTTCACCGTCAGGCATGTGGCGGGGCGGGCGCCGGTGGTGGCCTCGGGGCATGTCGCCGAGACCCCCGGCGCGCAGCTCGCCGAACTGCGCGCCATGGCCGGGACCGGCATCGACGCGCTGGTGCTGGTCACGAACCGGCTCGCCATGCCCGAGTCCGCCGGGCGAGTGGACGACGCCGCCATGCGCGCGGCGCTCGAGGCGCTGATGCGCGGGCTGCCCGACGATCTGCCGCTCGGCCTCTATGAATGCCCGGCGCCGCAGCGCGTGCTGCTCAGCGACGAGATGTTGAAATTCTGCGCCGGGTCCGGGCGATTTTCCTTTCTCAAGGACGTGTCCTGCGATCTTGCCGCCGTCGCCCGGCGGGTGGCGCTGACACGCGACACCCCGCTGAAGATCCTCAACGCCAACGCCGCCATCGCCTGGCCGGCGATGCAGGCGGGCGCGCGCGGGTTTTGCGGGGTGATGAACAATTTCCACCCGGACCTGTATCGGTGGCTGCAGGATCACGGCGCGCGCCACGCGGCGCTGGCCGACGAACTGGCCGCGCATCTGGCGCTGGCGGCGATGATCGAAAGCCAGGGCTACCCGGTGGTGGCGAAAATCTTCCACCAGCGCCGCGGCACGTTCGGCTCGATCCACAGCCGCGCCGTCACCTTCGACATCCGCGAAAGGCACTGGGCGCTCGACGCCCTGCTCGACCATCTGGCCGAGGGCGATCGCATCTTTCGCGCCCGCATCGCCGCGCTCGGCTGACGCGCCCGCCAACCGGGGATTCAGATCCAACCCGACAATTCGCGCCGCACCAGCCGCTCGATCACCGCCATATGCGCGTCATCCGCGTTGAGGCAGGGGATGTAGTCGAACCGCTCGCCGCCCGCCGCCAGAAACGCGTCGCGGATCTCCTCGTTGATTTCCTCAAGCGTCTCCACGCAATCGGCGGCGAAGGCCGGGGCCATGATCGCGATGCGTTTTTTCCCGGCCTGCGCCAGGCGCGCCACTTCTTCCACCGCGTAGGGCTGCAGCCATTCTTCCGAGCCGAAGCGCGACTGGAAGCTCAGCACCACCTCGTCATCGGCGAATCCCAGCCGCGCCTGCAGCAGCCGGGTGGTGGCGACGCAGTGGTCGCAATAGGGGTCGCCCTTCTCGGTGACGTAGCGCTTTGGAAGACCGTGATAGGAGGTGACCAGCGCGTCGGGGCGCCTGTCCAGCCCGCCATAGACCCGCTCGACGGATCGCGCGAGCGCGTCGATATAGTCGGGCTCCGTGCAATAGGGCGGCATGACGCGCGCGGCGGGCTGCACGTCGAGCGTCATCAGCGCCCGGAAAAACTGATCGTTGGCGGTGGCGGTGGTGGCGCCCGCGTATTGCGGATACAGCGCCATGAACAGGATCCTGTCGCAGCCCGCCGCCTGCATCGCGCGCACCCGCTCGATGGTCGAGGGGTTGCCGTAGCGCATGCAGAAATCGACCTCGACCCGGTCGCCGAGATCGGCGCGCAGTCTCGCCGCCAGCGCCTGCGCCTGGTCCCGGGTCACGGTCAGCAGCGGGCTCTCGTCGCGCTCGTTGTTCCAGATTTTCCGGTAGGCCCGGCCCGACGTAAAAGGCCGCTTGGTCAGAATCACGAGCTGCAGCAGCGGCTGCCAGAACAGGCGCGAATAGTCGATCACCCGCTCGTCGGACAGGAATTCGTTGAGATAGCGGCGCATGGACCAGTAGTCGGTGGCGTCCGGCGTGCCCAGATTGGCCAGCATCACGCCGATGCGCCCGCCGGGGGCGCCGTTGTCATCATCCGGGAGGGCTGGGTCGCGCATCGCTCGCCTCTTGCCTGAGTTGGTCCGGCCTGAACCGGCCCGATCCGAACCGGCCCGATCTGAACAGGTCTGGCGCCTTGTCTATCCAAGGAAGCGGCCCGAGCAAACCGCAATCGCGCGCCGCTACCCCGACGGCTTCTCGCCGCTGGGGATTTCCGCGACGCCGAGCGCATCCGCCAGCCGCATCTTCGCCGAGCCCGGGCGCAGCGGCGTCGGCTGATCCGGCCCCGGCGCCCAGCCGGTGAGAAACACGATCTCGAACCGCGCCCGCACCCGCCCGCCCGGTGCGGGGCCGGGGCCGGGGGCGGGGGGGGCTGCGGGCGTGGCGGGAAAATTCGCCGCGTAGATCGCGCAGGCGCGCGCCAGCGTGGCCCGGCGCAAAAACCCGCGCCGTCGCGCGCACAGCGCGTTGGTTTCGCCCATGGCCCGCAGATCGCGCATCAGCGCCCGCGCGTCGCCATAGCTGACATCGAGCCGGTCGCTGTCGGCCACAGGCATGGCGAAGCCCGCGCGCTGCAGCAGCCCGCCCAGATCGCGGATCTCGGCCATGGGGGCGATGCGCGGGCTGATGCCGCCCTCCTCGGCGATCTCGGCCTCGGCGAAGGCGGCGCGCAGTTCCTGCAAGGTGGTCCCGCCGAGCATCGCCGCGATCATCAGCCCGTCGGGCTTCAGGATCCGGCGCATCTGGATCAGCGCCCCCACCGGGTCATTGGCCCAATGCAGGCTCATGCCGCAGATCGCCAGGTCATAGGCGCCTTCGTCCAGCCCGACGGTTTCCAGGTCGCGCAGCGGGGCCTCGTCGACGAGCCCGACCATGGGCGCGGCCTCCAGCGCCCGCCGCCAGACCGGGGCCCCGGGCCAGACCAGCGCCGCGCGCGGGAAATCCCGGGTCACGTCGCCGAGGCGCTCGACCACGGCGTCGGCGGCCTCGCGATGCAGGAAATCCGCCCCCGGCGTCGGAGCGCCCAGGCGGGCGCGGCGCGCCAGCCACAGCGCGCGATCGAACAGCGGCGGCGGGGTAGCGGTCATGGCTGTGTCCCTTTCATCGCGGCCAGGGTTTTCTTCGCGCCGTTAACGACTGGCCTTCCGGGGCGCGATATAGTCCGCGCCGGGACAAAGGGGAAGGAGCCGCGCATGCATCATGCCGATCCCGTCGCCGATCCCGCGCCCGACAGACCCGCCGCCCCGCCCCGCCCCGCCCCCGTCCCGACGACCCTGCGCGCGCCCTCGGCGCTGGCGCAGGCCCGCCAATGGCTGATCGAGGCGCTCTATCCCCCCGCCTGCATCAACTGCCGCGCCGAGGTCGAGACCGCGCACGCGCTCTGCCCCGAATGCTGGCGCGACACCGTGTTCACCGGCGCCCCGGTCTGCGACCGTTGCGGCGCCCCGACCATCGGACGCGAGGACGCGCCGATCTGCGAGGCCTGCCTGCACCAGTCGCCGCGGTTCTCGCGCGGTCGCGCGGCGGTGCTCTACGAGGGCATCGGGCGCAAGCTGACGCTGGCGCTCAAGCATGGCGACCGGCTCGACATCGCCCGCCCCGCCGCGATCTGGATGCAGCGCGCCGGCCGGCCGCTGATCGATTCGGCGGATCTGATCGCCCCGGCGCCGCTGCACTGGACCCGCCTGCTGAAACGCCGCTGCAACCAGTCGGCGGTGCTGGCGCGCGAGGTGGCCCGCCTGGCCGGGCGGCGCGAGGCGCTGGTCCCCGACCTGCTCACCCGCACCCGCGCCACCGGCAATCAGGGCGGGCGCAGCCGCGAGGGGCGCCACGCCAACCTGATCGGCGCCTTCGCGGTGACGCCGCGCTGGCGCAAGCGGGTGCGCGGCGCGCGGGTGCTGGTGATCGACGACGTGATGACCTCGGGCGCCACCATGTCCGCCTGCGCCGACGCGTTGCGCGCGGCCGGCGCCCGCGACGTGAACGCGCTCTGCCTCGCGCGCGTTGCGCCGGAACAGGATGGCCCTATATTCGCCGGCAGGGACGACTCGGCGCCGACATCGACGCCGGCGCCTTCAGATCGCCGGCGCGCGGAGGCGGACAGCTGACCCGCCGCGCGCCACGCATGCAATGCGCGATCACGACGGCCCGGGGGCCGGCGCCGATCGCTTCCGAGGCGGACCATGAAGCTGATTGAAATCTACACCACCCCGATTTGCGGCTACTGCGCCATGGCCAAGCGGTTGCTGAACTCCAAGGGCGCCAGGTATCGCGAACACAACGTGATGATGAAGCCGGGCCTGCGCGCCCAGATGATCCAGCGCGCGCGCGGCGGGCGCACCGTGCCCCAGATCTTCATCGGCGACACCCATGTGGGCGGCTGCGACGAGCTTTACGCGCTGGAGCGCGCCGGCAAGCTCGACGACCTGCTGGCGGCCTGACCATGCCCGGCGCCCCCCCGCCCGCTGCGCCGCGCCTGCGCGCCGGGCTGATCCAGATGACCGCCTCTGACGATCCGCGCGACAATCTCGGGCAGGCCGCGCGCATGATTCGCGAGGCCGCGGCCGAGGGCGCGGAGTTGATCTGCACCCCCGAAGTCTCCAACATCGTCTCGTTTTCCCGCGCCCGTCAGACCGCGGCGCTGACGCCCGAAAGCGCCGATCCCATGCTGGCCGGATTGCGGGATCTGGCCGCGGAACTCGGGGTCTGGATCCAGATCGGCTCGCTGGCGCTGAAACCCGATGATGACGGAACCGCGGGGGGAGATCGCCGCTTCGTCAATCGGGGATTTCTCATCGACGCCGCGGGCGCGATCCGCGCGCGCTATGACAAGATCCACATGTTCGACGTGGATCTCGACGGGCTCGAACATGGCGAGGCGTTCCGCGAATCCGATGGCTTTCGCCCCGGCGACAGGGCGGTGGTCGCCGACAGCCCCTGGGGCCGGATCGGGCTCGCGATCTGCTACGACATGCGCTTTCCGGCGCTGCATCGCGCGCTGGCCGAGGCCGGCGCGCGGCTGATCGTCAACCCCGCCGCCTTCACCGTGCCCACCGGGCGGGCGCATTGGCACGTGCTGCTGCGCGCCCGCGCCATCGAGACCGGCAGCTTCGTGCTGGCCGCCGCCCAGACCGGCGAGCACCCGGCGCAGAGCGGCAAGCAGCGGCGCACCTACGGGCATTCGCTGGCCGTGTCGCCCTGGGGCGAGGTGCTTTGCGACGCCGGCGAGGCCCCGCGCGCGCAGGTGGTCGATCTTGATCTGACCGAGTCCGATCAGGCCCGCGCCCGCATCCCGGCGCTGGTCAACGCCCGGGATTTCGCCCGGCCCTGAACCGCCCGCGCGGCGGATCGCCTGGCCTTGCCGCGGGTTTGGACTTGACTGGTTCAACGCTATACGTTCTGGTTGACCGACAAACCCGCCGGAGACCCCAATGCCCGCACGCCGCAAGATCCTCGGCCTTCTCGGCGCCTCGACGCTGGCGCTCGCCGCCGGGGGCGGCGCGTTCCTGACCACCCGCCGCCCCGACGCGGCGCTGGCCCCGTGGGACGCGGCGCGCGCCGGGCTGGACGATCCGCGACTCGACGCGCTGGCCCACGCCGTCCTCGCGCCCAGCCCGCATAACCGCCAGCCCTGGCGCATCGCGCTCACCGGCGATGACCGCGTCGTCGTCTATTGCGACCTCGACAGCCGCCTGCCCGTGACCGATCCGCATGACCGGCAGATCGTCATCGGTTTCGGCTGCTTTCTCGAAACCCTGGCCATCGCCGCCGCGCAACGGGGCCTCACGGCCGAGACAACCCTGTTCCCCGAGGGCGCGGCGGCCCCCGACGCCCGGCTCGACGAGCGCCCGGTGGCGTTGGTGCGCCTTGTCCCCGGCGCCGCGCCGGACCCGCTGTTTGCCGCCATCACCGACCGGCGCAGCAACAGGCAACCCTATGAATCGAAACAGATAGACCGGGACGCGCTGGCCGCGCTGGTGGTCGCCGCGCCCGGCGCCGACCTCCACGCCGAGGTCGCGCCCGGCAAGGTGGCGGCGCTGCGCGACCTGACCTGGCGCGCGCAGCGCCTGGAGATGCGCCTGCCCCGCGCCTGGCGCGAATCCGTTGACCTCATCCGCTTCGGCAAGGCCGAGATCGAGGCCAGCCCCGACGGCATCCCGCTTGGCGGCCCGCTGCTTGAATCGCTGCATGTCGCCGGGCTGCTGACCCGCGACGGCATGATGGATCCCGCCGCCTTCGCCTCGCGCCAGGGCGCGGCGATGATGCGCGACATGTTCGCCAGCACCCCCGCCTGGCTGTGGATCCCCGGCGCCAATGACCGCGCCGGGCAGATCGCCGCCGGGCGCGCCTGGACGCGCGCGCATCTGACCGCGACGCGGCTTGGCCTCGCCATGCACCCGGTGTCCCAGGCGCTGCAGGAATACCCGGAAATGGCCGCGCTCTACCGCGAGCTCCACGGCCTTCTTGACAGCGGCGAGGGCCGGCGCGTGCATATGCTGGGACGGCTCGGTTACGCGCCGCGCCCGGCGCCCGCCCCGCGCTGGCCGCTCGAAACCCGTCTGCGACCGGCCTGAACCTCGCCTTCGCCTGAAACCGTTCGCCATTGAACCAGAGCCGCCCATGACCAGCCCCGACCCAGACGCGCCGCCAAGCGAAGGCGATCCGATCACCTTCACGGTGATCAACGAGATCGCCATCATCGAACAGCTGATCCGCACCCGCATGACGCAGACGCTGCCCGACGGGCTGCAGATCTCGCATTTTTCGGTGCTGAACCATTTTTCCCGGCTGGGCGGCGAAAAATCCCCAGCTCAGCTCGCCCGGGCTTTCCAGGTGACCAAGGGCGCCATGACCAACACCGTGCAGCGGCTGGAAAAGGCCGGCTTCGTCGCGGTGCGCCCGGACGGGCGGGACGGGCGGCGCAAGCTGGTGTCCATCACCGCCACCGGGCGCGAGATGCGCAACCGCGCCATCGCCGCCGTGGCCCCGCAGATCGCCTTCATGACCCGGCGCATCGGCGCCGAGCGCCTGCGCGCCATCCTGCCGGTGCTGCGCGATCTGCGTATCCTGCTGGACGAAAGCCGGTGAGCGCGCCCTCGCGGCGCCGCGTTCTGGGCTGGCTCGCCGCCCCGACGCTGCTGGGCGCCTGCGGTCAGGGCGAACCCGCCGGCCCCCGGGGCTCGCCCTTTGACAATGACCGTTTCGGCGATCGGGCCGCCCGCGCCGCCGCGCCGCGCATCGAGATCCCGCCCGACGCCCGCCCCCTGCCCGGCGCGCCGGACGTGGCGTTGAGGACGCAAACCGACGACGCGGCCCTGGGCTGGGCGCGCACGCGTTGGGGCGCGATCCCCTTCGCGCTGTCGGGCCTGCGCGACGGTCGGGCCGAAACCCCGCCGCTGGCGTTCTTCGGCGGCGACCGCACCGGCTGGGACGCCACGCGCATGCTGCCGCTGTGGCGCCGCCAGGCCAATCGCGCCTTTGACGCGGCGGGGATCGGGGGGCCGCGCCTCATTCTCGCGCGCCCCTATGCGGGCAGCCCGGCGCATTGGCGCAAGCCGGCGGAATGGCGAATGATGGCGGCGGCGCGCGCGGCGCTGGGCGACGCGTTCGACTTTGACGCCATCGACGTGCTGGGTCATTCCAGCGGCGGCACGCTGGGTTTCGCCCTGGCGCAGGAAACCAGCGCCGTGCGGCTGCTGGTGGGCGCGGCGCCGCCGCTGTCGGTGGTGGCCTGGAACAGCGCCGGCGGACGGGCCCCGGCGCCCGAGGTGCTGGCGCAATACGACCCCGTCGCGGCGGTGGCCAAGCTTGACGTGCTGCGCGCCGCCATCGTCGCCGATCCCCGCGACAGCACCGCCCCGCCCGCCGCCTGGCGCGGCTATCTGACCCGCGCCCGCGCGCTTGGCAAGCCCGTCGCCTACGTCAAGGCCAGGGGCGGCGGGCCGGATCGCCACGGCGTGCTGCGCCCCGCGGCGCAGACCATGCAGGCGCTGCGCGACATCGCCGGAGTCGCCTGAGCCGCCCTAGCGCTTCACCGAGGCGGTGACGTAATTCACCGACAGGTCGCGATCGCTCAGCGACCAGCTCCAGTTCAACGGGTTGAACGTGAATCCCTTGCGATCCACCGGATCCAGCCCGGCGGCCGAAATCAGCGCGGCCAGTTCGTCGGGGGTGATGAATTTCGACCAGTCATGGGTGCCGCGCGGCAGCCAGCGCATCACGCGTTCGGCGCCGACAATGGCCACCATGTAGCTTTTCGGGTTGCGGTTGATGGTGGAGCAGATCATCAGCCCGCCGGGATTGAGCAGCGACGCGCAGGCGTCGAGATAGGCCTGCGGGTCTGGCACGTGCTCGATCACCTCCATGTTGGCGATCACGTCGAACCGCTCGCCCGCCGCGGCCAGCGCTTCGGCGGTGGCGTGGCGATAGTCGATGTCGAGCCCCATCCGCGCCGCGTGCAGCCGCGCCACCGGGATGTTGCCGGCGGCCGCGTCGGCGCCGGTGACCGCGGCGCCCAGCCGCGCCATGGGCTCGGCGATCAGCCCGCCGCCGCAGCCGATGTCGAGCAGCCGCAGCCCCTCGAACGGCGCCGGCGCCGTCGGATCGCGGCCGAATTCGGCGCAGATCTGGTCGCGGATGTAGTCGAGCCGGCACGGGTTCAGCATGTGCAGCGGCTTGAACTTGCCGCCCGGATCCCACCATTCGGCGGCCATGGCCTCGAACTTGGCGACTTCTGTGGGATCCACGGTGCTGGCAATCATGGTCTCGACCTTCCCGATTCAGCCTCTGACTTTACGCTGAGGCTCCGTCTATGACATAGGTTGAGCATGCGAGAAAGCGATCACGACTCCGGCCTGCGCCGCCCGCTCTACCCTGCGATCGAACCCTACGCCCAGATGCGGCTGGAGGTCCCCGGCGGCCACGACCTCTATGTGGAGCAATGCGGCGCCCCCGACGGCGCGCCGGTGGTGGTGCTGCATGGCGGCCCGGGGGGCGGGTGCTCGCCGGGGATGCGGCGGTTCTTCAACCCCAGACGCTATCGGGTGACGCTGTTCGATCAGCGCGGCTGCGGGCGGTCCCGACCCCATGCCAGCCTCGAGAACAACACCACCTGGGATCTGGTCGCCGACATCGAGCGCATCCGCGAACATCTCGGCATCCAGCGCTGGAGCGTGTTCGGCGGCAGCTGGGGCGCGACGCTGGCGCTGCTCTATGCGCAAGCCCATCCGCAGGCGGTCAACGCGCTGATCCTGCGCGGCGTTTTCCAGATGACGCGGCGCGAGCTCGACTGGTTCTACGGCGGCGGCGCCGGCGCCTTCCGCCCCGAACACTGGGCCCCTTTCGTCGAGGCCGTCCCGGTCGCCGAGCGCGACGACCTCATCGCCGCCTATTACCGCCGCCTGACCGCGTCCGACACCGACGTGCAGACCCGCTTCGCGCGGCTCTGGGCCGGGTGGGAGGCCGCCTGCGCCACCGTCAAGGGCGGCGCCATGGGCCCCGACGGCGCCTATGCGCGGGCCTTCGCGCGCATCGAGGCGCAT
Source organism: Oceanicella sp. (assembly GCF_056449545.1). NCBI lineage: Bacteria > Pseudomonadati > Pseudomonadota > Alphaproteobacteria > Rhodobacterales > Paracoccaceae > Oceanicella > Oceanicella sp. The sequence continues at coordinate 13,335 of NZ_JBWOMN010000138.1, forward strand.
TTCTTCCACCATGGCGGCTGGCTCGACGCCGACGACCAGATCCAGCGCGATGCGGGGCGGCTCGCCGGCATTCCCGGGCATATCGTGCAGGGACGCTACGACCTGATCTGCCCGCCGCTGTCGGCCTGGGCGCTGCATCGCGACTGGCCCGGATCGAAGCTGCACATGGTCGGCGACGCCGGGCACGCCCTGTCCGAACCCGGCATCACCGCGCGCCTGGTGGCGATCATGGACGGGCTGAAGGCGGGCTGAAGGCGGGCTGAGCCCGGTTTTCGCGCCGTCAGACGATGTTGTGCGCCGGCCCGTAGGGAAACCCGGTGATGTTTTCGGCCCCGGCCCCGCCCACCACCAGAATGTCGTGCTCGCGATAGCCCCCGGCGCCGGGCAGGCCCTCGGGCAGGGTCAGCATCGGCTCGATCGACACCACCATGCCCGGCGCCAGCACGGTGTCGATGTCTTCGCGCAGCTCCAGCCCGGCCTCGCGCCCGTAGTGATGCGACAGCAGGCCGAAGGAATGGCCGTAGCCGAAGCTGCGGCGCCCCAGCAGGTCGCGCGCCGCGAAGAATTCGTTGATCTCGGCGCAGATCTGCGAGCAGACCGCGCCGGGGCGGATCAGCGACAGGCCCAGTTCATGCGCGCCCACATTGGCCTCCCAGATCTTCAGCGACGCGGCGTCGGGTTCGCCCAGAAACAGCGTGCGCTCCAGCGCCGCGTAATAGCCGCTGATCATGGGAAACGCGTTCAGCGACAGGATGTCGCCCGGCGTCAGGCGCCGGGTGGTCACCGGGTTGTGGGCCCCGTCGGTGTTCAGCCCGGACTGGAACCAGACCCAGGTGTCGCGCAGCTCCGAATCGGGAAACGCCGCGGCGACGGCCCGCTCCATGGCGTCGCGCCCGGCCATGGCCACGTCGATTTCGCGCGCCCCTTCCCGGATCGCGTCGCGCATCGCGTGGCCGCCGATGTCGGCGATGCGCGCGCCCGCGCGGATCAGGGCGATCTCGGCGGACGACTTGATCATCCGCTGCGCCATGGCGTCGGGGGCGATGTCCGCCAGCTCGGGCGCATCGAGAAACGCCGCCAGCCCGTCGCGCTGCGCCAGCGTCATGTGATCGGCCTCGATCCCGATCCGCGCGCCCGCCGGGATCAGCGAACGCACCGCCCGCCAGAAATTGTCGCGCTTCCAGTCGGTATAGACCAGATTGTCGCAGGCCGAACGCCGCCCCGGCTGCCCGCCGTCTATATTGGCGGACACCGTGGTCGCCCTGTCCCGCGTCACCACGCAGGCATAGGGCCGCCCGAAGGAACAATGCAGAAATCCGCTGTAATAGGCGATGCCATGCATGGAGCTCAGCAGCGCCGCGTCGATGCCGCGCGCCGCCATGATCGCGCGCAAGCCCTTGATCCGCGCATCATATTCCGACTGGGCAAACGGCATGGGCGCGTGGGCGCCGTTGGCGAAGGCGAAGAATTCGGGCCGCTGCACGGCTGAGGAAGGGGGCATGACGGTCTCCCGCGTCAGGCCGGGCCGCGTGGCGCCCGGTCGATGGGCGTCCGGGCGTGCAGGACGGACGAGCCGGACAGGAGCGGCGACGCCATCGCCGGGGGCTCGCGCCAAGACTTGCGCAAAACCGGCGCCGCCGCGCCGCCGCCTGCGCCAGAAACCGGCGCGAATGCGACATGGGCGACGCCGACGGCGCCCCGCTGCTGGCGGGCGCGCCGCGATCTGCTATGAGGCCCTGCATGACACCCATCCCCCATATCGGCGCGCCGGTTCGCGTTCAGGCCCTTGTCATCGGCGGCGGTCCGGCCGGGCTGATGGCGGCGCAGGCGCTGGCCGAGGCCGGGCGCCCGCCGCTGCTGCTCGACGCCTGCCCCACCTTCGGGCGCAAGCTGCTGATGGCCGGCAAATCCGGGCTCAATCTCACCAAATCCGAACCCGCGTCCCGGTTTCGCGCCGCCTATGGCGCGGCCCCTGACGCGCTGGCGCGGGCGCTCGACGATTTCGGCCCCGAACAGGTGCGCGCCTGGGCCGAATCGCTGGGGGTCGAGGTTTTCGCCGGATCGTCCGGGCGGGTGTTTCCGCGCGAAATGAAAGCCTCGCCGCTGCTGCGCGCCTGGCTGGCGCGGCTCGTGGCCATGGGGGTCGAGTTTCGCACTCGCTGGCGCTGGAGCGGCTGGCGGGGCGACGCCTTCCTGTTCGAAGCGCCCGGCGGGCCGTGCGCGCTGGCGCCCGAAGTCGCGGTGCTGGCGCTTGGCGGCGCCAGCTGGCCGCGGTTGGGCGCCACCGGCGCATGGACCGGGCTGCTGGCCGAACGCGGCGTCGAACCCGCGCCGTTCCGCCCCGCCAACATGGGATTCGACGTGGCCTGGTCGGCGCATTTCCGCGACCGCTTCGCCGGCGCGCCGGTGAAGGGCGCGGCGTTGAGCTTCGCGGGGCGGCGCACGCGCGGCGATTTCGTGATCTCGGGTTACGGGGTCGAGGGCGGGGCGGTCTACGCGCTGTGCGCGCCCCTGCGCGACGCGCTGGAAACCGGCCCCGCGGCGCTGACGCTCGACCTCGCCCCGGATCGGCGCGAAACGGATCTGGCCCGCGCCCTGGCCCGCCCGCGCGGCAAGGCCAGCATGGCCAACCACCTGCGCAAGGCCGCACGGCTCGCCCCGGTGAAAGCCGCGCTGCTGCGTGAATGCGCGCCGCAAGCCTTTGACAACCCTGAAGACCTCGCCGCCGCGATCAAGGCCTTGCCCTTGCCGCTGCTGCGCCCGCGCCCGGTGGCCGAGGCGATCTCCGTTGCCGGCGGCCTGCGCTTTGCCGATCTCGACGCCGACCTGATGCTGCGCCGCATGCCCGGCCTGTTCGGCGCCGGCGAGATGCTGGATTGGGAGGCCCCGACCGGCGGCTATCTGATCACCGCCTGCCTGGCCACCGGGCGCATGGCCGGGCGCGGCGCGGCGCGGCGTCTCGGGGCCGGGCCGTAGCCGCCCCATCGCCATTGCCTCTGCGAAATGCTATTTCGAAAGTCAGTGACGCGAAAACGAGGTCCCGATGCAATTCGATCCTGATCTGCCCTGGCGCCAGGTGCATGGCCACGGCTTCAACGCCCATGTGGGGCCGGTGACCTTTGCCGAGATCTCCGATTCGGAGTGGCGCTTCTATCTCGATGTCGAACCGCACCACATCAATATCGGCGGCGTCTGCCATGGCGGCGTGTCGCTGACGCTGGCGGATATCGGCATGGGATCGGGGGCCTACGCGGCGGGCGGGCGGCGCCCGTGCTCGACGGTGCAGATGGACGCGCATTTCATCGCCGCCGCCAAGCTCGGCCAACGGCTGCTGGGCCGCGCGCGGCTGATTCGCGTCACCCGCGACGTGGCGTTCATGGAGGCGGAGCTGTTCGCCGGCGGCCGCCAGACCCTGCGCGCCAGCGGCGTCTGGAAATACCTGTCGATCACGAAGACCTGAACGCCCCGCGACCACCCGCCGGCCCCCGTTGATTGCGGGCCCCGTTGATTGCGGCCCCCGCCGGGCGACGCGGCCTGATTCGCCGCCGCCGCCGCCGCCGCCGGCCGCGCCCGCTCAGCCGGCCTGCATGTCCGCAATCAGCCGGTCCACGTCGCCGCCGCGCTTTTCCAGCATGGCGGCCAGTTCCTGACGCTGGGTCTGCAGCATCGAGACGCCCTCGACGACCAGATCCACCAGCTTCACGCCGGCGCCGCCGCGATCGCTGACCAGCCATTCGACCTTGGCGTCATCCACGTCCGCGCCATGGGCCACCGAATAGACCAGCACGCCCTTGCGCCCGAAATCCCGGCTGCCGGCGACATCGATGCGCTGGCCTCGATACTTGTCCAGAAGCCCCACATAGATCCGCGAGATGTAATCCAGATAGGCGTCGATGAAGGCGGTCTTCTGCGACTCGCTCATCTCGCGCCAGGTCAGCCCCATGACGAATCGGGCGATCTGCGGGGTGGCGGCGCGGCGCTCCAGGATAGTGCGAAACCCCTGCGCCTGCCCCTTGGCGGGCTTGCCCGAATTGATCAGGCCGGTGACGTCGCCGATGGCCTCGGCGACGAATTTCTCCGCCTCCTGAGGCGAAACCGCGCCCGCGGGCGAGGCCGACAAGGCTGCGGGAACGGCGCTGGCGGCGGCAAGCGCCAGCAGGCCGCGTCGCGTGAGACTGTACATGTTGGCTCCCCCAGTGACTGTTTTGCGCGGCGGCGGTCCCGGCCTCGACCGGGCTATTCGGCGAATACGTCCGGCAGCGATTCCTCGGTGGTTTCGCCCGCGATCTGGCTGCGGCGAAGCTGCAGGAAGACGCTGCGCGTGGTGACGTAACTGTCTTCGCTTTCATAGAAAGCCTGATCCACGGCCTCCTTGTGCTCGTCGCGCCCGTAGATCGCGCGCACCGCCGTCTCGCCCACCAGATAGCGCGAGATCGCGGTGCCCGCGAGCGCGTAGCTGACCGGGTCGAGGAACACGTCCACCGCCCGCCCGACCGCGTCGCGCTCGGTGCTCGGGCCGAAGAACGGGATCTCCACATAGGCGCCCTCGTCGACGCCGTAGCTGGCCAGGGTCATGCCGAAATCCGACCGCTTGCGCGGCAGGCCGAATTCGGTGGCCGGGTCGAGCAGCCCGCCGGCGCCCAGCAGCACATTGACCCCGAGGCGCCCGGCCGATTGCAGCACGCCCTCGATGTCGCCCTGCAACGCGTTGTTCACGATGTCGTTGGGCTGGGCCAGCGTGTCGAGCGCGTTGCCCAGCATGTGCTGGAACAGCGTCGGCGTCACCGCCGCGTAGCCCACGGCCGCGGGGCGCAGGATCGCCGAATCGAGGCTCTTGTTGAATTCATGGGTCGTGCGGTTGACGCCCTCGTAGGGATCGTTGATCCCGTTGGGTCCGGGGGCGGCGCACCCGGCGATCAGGGCGGCCAGGATCATGCCGTATGGCAGACGGAAGAAACGGGAAACAAGCGTCATGTGAAAATCCGGATCGGGCCAGGGACACGCATGGCAACGGGCTTAGAGCAGGCGCGCGCGATGCGCAATCGCTCCGCGCCGCGGGCGCCGCGCGAATCCGCCGCTGCGGGTTCTGACGGCAACGCCCGGCGCGCCGCCGCCGCCGCCGGGCGGTATTCGGTCCTGTTTCCGGTCACGCCGCCGCGCCCTCCTGCTTCGTTCGCTCCCGTTCGCCCCGGCGATCGCGCCGCGGCGCGCGCGCCGGTTTCTGTCGTCAATCGCCGCGCGCCCTGCTATGACATCGAGATGGAAACGCAGGATTAAGACTGCGCCGCTAATCAGGTGTTTCATGAGCGCATCAAATCAAACGCCGCCGGGTCGCGAGGAGCTTCGCGCCGTCCTGGCCGAGGGCAAGCGCCTGTTCATGGCGGTGGCCCTGTTCAGCGTGTTCGTCAACCTGCTGATGCTGACCGGGCCGATCTTCATGCTGCAGGTCTATGACCGGGTGCTGTCCAGCCGTTCAGAGGCGACGCTGGTGGCGCTGGTGGTGATCATGGGCTTCCTGTTCCTGATGATGGGGGTGCTCGACTACGCCCGCGGCCGGGTGCTGGCGCGCGCCGGAGCGCGGTTCCAGACGCGGCTCGACAACCGGGTGTTCGAAGCGATCCTGCGCCGTTCCGTGGTGCCGGCGGAGCGCGCCCGCCCGGCCACCGGGCTGCGCGATCTGGAATCGATCCAGCGGCTGCTGTCCGGCCCGGCGCCCTTCGCGGTGTTCGACATGCCCTGGACGCCGGTGTTCCTGTTCGCGATCTTCTCGTTCCACTGGATGCTGGGCACGCTGGCGGTGGTCGGCGGCATCATGCTGGTCTCCCTGACCTGGCTCAACCAGCGCATGTCCAAAGACGTGCAGATGGAGGCCAACATCGCCGCCGCCCGGGCCGAGGCCTTCACCGAATCGACCCGGCGCGACGGCGAGACCGTGCAAGGCCTGGGCATGCGCCCCGCGGTGCTGTCGCGCTGGGGGCGGCTGCGCGGCGCGTCGCTGAATTCCTCGATCAAGGCGTCGGATCGCACCGGGGCGTTCTCGACCGCCTCCAAGACCATGCGATTCTTCCTGCAATCCTGCATGCTCGGCCTCGGCGCCTATCTGGCGATCCGGGGCGAGGTCTCGCCGGGCTCGATGATCGCCGGCTCGATCCTCATGGGCCGGGCGCTGGCCCCGATCGAACAGGCCATCGGCCAGTGGGCCGGGGTGCAGCGCGCGGTGCAGGGCTGGAAGTCGCTGTGCGAATTGCTGGAAAAGACCCCCGAGCCACAGGACAAGACCAAGCTGCCGAAACCGCGCTCGATTCTCGAGGCCCAGCAGCTCACCGTCGTGGCGCCGGGCGAACAGCTGGCCACCATCCGCATGGTGTCCTTCCGGCTCGAACCGGGGCAGGCCATGGGGGTGATCGGGCCCTCGGCCTCGGGCAAGTCGACGCTCGCCAAGGCCATCGCCGGGGTCTGGCGCCCGGCCTCGGGCACCGTGCGGCTCGACGGCGCGGCGCTGGACCAGTATTCCGACGTCGATCTGGGCCGCAACGTGGGATATCTGCAGCAGGAGGTGGTGCTGTTCGACGGCTCGGTGGCGGAAAACATCGCCCGGCTGGCCCTGAAGCCCGATGCCGGGATGGTGGTCGAGGCGGCGCGGCGCGCCGGCGCCCATGACATGATCCTCGGCCTTTCCAACGGCTACGACACCCAGGTCAGCGCCGGCGGCGGCAAGCTGTCGGGCGGCCAGCGCCAGCGCATCGGGCTGGCCCGCGCGCTGTACGGCGACCCGGCCATCATCATCCTCGACGAACCGAATTCCAATCTCGACGCCGACGGATCCGAGGCGCTCAACGCCGCCATCGCGGATTTCAAGGCCCGGGGCAAGGCGGTGATCATCATGGCGCATCGCCCCGCCGCGATTCATCACTGCGACCTGATCCTGATGATGGAGGGCGGCGTGCGCAAGGCGTTCGGTCCCAAGGACGAGGTGCTGCGCGAACATGTGCGCAACTATCCGCAAGTGGTGCGCAAGCCGGTCGCGGAGCAGAGCCAGTGAGCGGCGATCGCGCCGGGCCCGCATCCGGCCCCGCCGCGCTGATGCTGGGCGAGGGCGCGGCGAAGCGCCTGGAGGACGCCCCCGCGACCGGTTCTGCGTCCGCCCCGAAATCCAGCCCGAATCCCGCCCCGGGTCCCGACCCGAATCCCGGCCCGAATCCCGGCCCGAAGTCTGGCCCCGAAACCAAACGCGACTCCGCGTCCGGCGGCCAGCGGCGGCCCCGGCCGCCCGACGCCGTCGCCCCGGGCGGCGATGCCCGGACCGGCGACGCCTCAACCGCCGGCGCGCCCGCCCGGCCGGGCGGGCGCATGGAC
>NZ_JBWOMN010000139.1:0-59042 GCF_056449545.1 Oceanicella sp.
CGCGGCGCTGGCCAGCGCCGACAAGACCCTGAAGTCCTTCGATCTCGCGGCGCGCGACGCCGATGCGCTGATCGCCGGCGACGGCGCCGCGCTGGTGGCCGACGCGCGCGCCGCGCTGGCCGCCGCCGACCCGGCCATCGCCCAGGCCGAGGCCACCGCCCGCGCCATCGAGATCGCCGCCGCCGACCTGACCGCCCAGGCCCAGGCGGTGGGCGCGGCCGCCACGGCGCGGCTGATCCAGGCCCAGGCGACGCTTGACAACGCCGACGCCATGTTCGCCTCGATCGCCACGACCTCGGACAGCATCGACGCGCTGGTGGCGGGCGAGGGCGCGGCGCTGGTCGCCGACGCCGCCGCCGTCGCCGCCGAGGCCAGGCGCGCGCTGGAGGCGATCAACGCCGCGCTCGAAACCGACATGCCCGCCATCGTCGCCGATGTGCGCGCCGCCGCCGCCACGGTCAATCGCGTGGTCGACAAGGTGGGCGGGGACCTCTCCGCGTTCACCGGCGATCTCGACATGCTGGCGGCGGAGACCGAGACCGCGCTGAAGGCCGCGACCGAAAGCTTCGCCAACGCCAACGTGACGCTGGCCGCGATCGCCGACACCATGACGGTCAGCGACAGGGCGCTGAATTCGATCCGCGCGACCATGGGCAACACCGACGAGGCGCTGGCCGCGTTCCGGACCACGCTGAACAACAGCGACGCCACCCTGACCGCGATCCGCGCGACCATGGGCAACGCCGACGGCGCGCTGATCGCCGCCAACCAGGCCATCGACCAGGTCAATGTCATTCTCGAGGAGGACGTGGACGCGATCCTCGCCGATGTGCGCAGCGCCTCGGGGGATCTGGCGGTCTCGATCAAGACCATCGCCGCCGACGTGCCGGTGATCACCGGCGAAGTGCGCGGCATGCTGAAGAAGACCTCCGGGCTGGTCGCCAGCCTCAACAGCGTGGTGGTGGACAACAGGGAACAGATCGACGGGTTCCTGAAGGCCGGTCTGCCGCAATTCCTGCGTTTCATCAGGGAATCGCGCGAACTGATCAACACGTTGCAGCGGCTGTCGGCGAAGATCGAACGCGACCCCGCCCGGTTCCTGCTGGGCGGCCGGACGCAGGAATTCAGGAGATGAGCATGATCACTGTCTCAGGCCTATCGCCGACCCGCGCGGCGTCCCCCCGCGCCGGCCGGTTTCGCCCGGCGGGGCGGCTGGCTGGGCGGCTGACCGCCGGCGCTGCGCTGTCGGCGCTGCTGTCCGCCTGCGCCGGGCTCAACACGCTTTCCGCGGTCACCGAGCCCACCGATCTTTATGATCTGACGCCCAAGAGCACGTTCTCGTCCGATCTGCCGAAAGTGCGCAGCCAGATCGTGGTCGACGTGCCCACCGCAACCAGTTACGTGAACACCAACCGGATTCCGGTGAAGTCCAACGAATTCAAGGTCGAATACTTTCCGGTCGCGCGCTGGGCCGACGGCGCGCCGCAGATGGTGCAGACGCTGCTGATCGAATCGCTGGAAAACACCGGCGCGGTTGAATCGGTGGGGCGCGAGGCCATCGGCCTGACCTCGGACTACACCCTGTTCACCGAACTGCGCGAATTCCAGGCGCTGGCGCCGCCCGAGGGCGAGGGGCCGGTGAGCGTCAACGTCCAGCTCAACCTGAAGATCGTCGCCGAGCCGGAGGGGCTGATCATCGCCTCGGAATCCTTCGAACGCCTGATCCCCTCGCCCTCCAACGACATGATCGACGTGGTGCGCAGCTTTGACGTCGCGCTGGGCAAGACCATGCGCGCCGCGGTGGAGTGGACCGTGCGCACCATCGCCGCGCAGCCCCGCCGCCAGCGCTACTGATCGCGCCGCGCCGGCAGAAGGACCCCGCCATGACCGCAAACGCCTATGATCGCGGGCGGCTGAACCTGCCCTTCACCGGCATCTGCACCTTCGGCAAGTATCCGCATGCGCCGGATTGGGACGCGTTCGACGCCGATGTGGCGATCCTCGGCGCGCCCTTCGACGCCGGCACGCAGTATCGGGCCGGGGCGCGGTTCGGGCCGCGTTCGGTGCGCGAGGCCTCGACCCTGTTCGCCTTCGGCCATGGCGGCGCCTATGACCACGAGGACGGCGTCACCTATCTCGACGGCGCGCGGATCGTGGACATGGGCGATGCGGACATCGTGCACACAGACACCGCGCGATCCCACGCCAACATCGCGTTCGGGGTTCGCAAGGCGCTGGCGGCGGGGGCGATCCCGGTCACCATCGGCGGCGATCATTCCGTCAACATCCCCTGCATCGAGGCGTTCGAAGATCAGCCGCCGGTGCATCTGGTGCAGATCGACGCGCATCTGGATTTCGTCGACGAACGCCACGGGGTGCGCAACGGCCACGGCAACCCCATGCGCCGCGCCGCCGAAAAGCCCTGGGTGGGCGGGCTGACCCAGCTTGGCGTCCGCAACGTGTCCTCCACCGCGCGCGAGGGCTATCTGGCCGCCGAGGCCATGGGCTCGGACATCCTGTCCGTGCGCCAGTTCCGGGCGCTGGGCGTGGCCGGCGCGCTGGCGCGCATCCCGGCCGGGGCGCGCTACTATGTGAGCCTCGACATCGACGGATTCGATCCCTCGATCGCGCCGGGCACCGGCACGCCCAGCCATGGCGGGTTCCTGTATTACGAGGTGCTGGAGCTGCTCGACGGGCTGACCCGGCAGGGCGAGATCGTGGGCATGGATCTGGTCGAGGTGGCGCCCGATTACGACCCCGCCGGGATCACCCCGATCCTCGCCGCGCAGATCCTGATGAACGCCATCGGGCGGATGCTCGGCAATCGGCCGGATCGGCCCTGAACCGGGCGGTCCCGGGGGCGCGGCGGCTTTTCTTTGCCTGGTGGCTCCTGTAGCGTCCCAGCCAGAGAGCAGGGCGATGCGCAAACGGGATTCTTGGGCGGGAAATGCAGGCAGGGCGGGGCGTGAGGATTGGCGGTTCGACGTGGCGCCGGGGCCTGGCGGCCATGGCGCTGGCCATGCTGTCGGCCTGCGCGCAGCCGGGGGCGCCGGGCCCCGGCGCGCGGCAGACTCCGGGCGCGCCGCCAGGCGCCGATGCGCCGGCGCCGGCAGATCGAGCCCCCACTGATCGGTCCCCGTCGGAGGCGGCGGCGATCGGGCCGGCCGAGGCCGCCGCGCCGCCCCGGGACCCGCCATCCGGCAACCCGCCGCGCGCCGAGATGGAGGCGCCCGACATCTTCGAATCCACCGGGTTGACGCTTTGGGACGGGCTGCCGTCGCTGGGCGGGATCTGGGCCGCGCATCCACTGGTCGAGCGCCCGACGCGGGTGCGCATCGTCAATCTTGATTCCGGTCTTCAGACCGAGGGCGCGCTGCTGCGCCGCGACGGCAGGCTGGGCGGCCCGGCGATCCAGATCTCGGCCGACGCCGCGGCGGCGCTGGAGGTCGGCGCCGGCAAGGTTGCGCGGATCCGCATCGTCGCGCTGCGCGATGCGCCGATCCGTCCCGACGCCGCGCCCTCGGCCGCGGCCCGACCGGACGGCAAGACCGCATCCGCCCCCCGGCCGGACAGCAACGCCCCGGCGGCGCCGAAGGATTTCGAGGCGAAGATCGCGCGCGCCATCGACAGCGCCGGCGAGACCGGCGCCGCACCCAAGTCACCGGGCGCGCCGGCCCGCCCGGCGCCTGCCGCCGCGATGTCGCCGGTTTCGGCGACGCCCGCCGCCGCCATGCCCGCCGCCGCCAAACCCGCCGCCGCCAAACCCGCCGCGACGCCGGCCCCCGCCCGGCCCGCCGCCGTCAAACCCGCCGCCGAGGCGCCCGCGCCCACGGCAGTGACCGCCGCCGCGCCCCGGGACGCCGGGCCTCCGGCGAAGGCGGCGTATCTGCAGGTCGCGACCTTCTCGAACCCGGATTACGCCGATCGCGCCGCCCGGGGCTTCGCCGACGCCGGGCTCGCGACCCGCATCCGCCGGGTCTGGGCCGGCGATCGCGCCATGCGCGAATTGCTGCTCGGCCCGTTCGACGACCCCGAGGCCATGTCGGCGGCGCTGGCGCAGGCCCGCGCGGCGGGCTATGCCGACGCTTTCAGCGTGCGGCGGTAGGGGGCGCGCCATGACCAGATGCGTCTCGCCGCCGATGCACGCCACGTTCGCCCGCCAAAGCTCCACAGCGCAGGAACCCGCCATGTCCCGCACGCCGCTCGCCCGCTTCCCCGCCCCGTTCCGCCTTGGGCTCGCGCCGCTGCTGCTCGCGCTCGCGCTGCTGCTGACGCCGGGCGCCGGGTCGGCGCTGGAAACCGCCGCGCGCGCGGCGCTGGTGGTGGATGCGGAGACCGGCGCCCGGCTGCTGGAGAAGAACGCGCAGACGCCGATCCCGCCGGCCTCCATGTCCAAGCTGATGACCCTCAACCTGGTGTTCGAGGCCCTGGCCGACGGGCGGCTCGACCTCGACGACCGGTTCCGGGTGTCAGCCCGCGCCGCCAGGATGGGCGGCTCGAAGATGTTCACCCGCGAGGGCGATTCGATCCGCATCGAAGACCTGATCCGCGGCGTCATCGTGCAGTCGGGCAATGACGCCTGCGTGGTGCTGGCCGAGGGGCTGGCCGGGACCGAGACCGCCTTCGCCCGGCGCATGACCGAGCGCGCCCGCGAACTGGGCATGATGGACAGCGTTTTCGCCAATTCCACCGGCTGGCCCGATCCGCGCGGGGTGATGAGCCCGAATGACCTGGTGTTCATCGCCCGGCGCATCATCACCGAATTTCCGCAATATTACGGCTACTTCGCCGAAACCGAATTCACCTGGGCCAAGATCACCCAGAAAAACCGCAACCCGCTCCTGTATCTGAATATCGGCGCCGACGGGCTGAAGACCGGCCATACGGCGGAGGCGGGCTACGGGCTGGTGGGTTCGGCGACCCGCGGCGACCGGCGGGTGATCCTGATGCTTGGCGGGCTGAGCAGCGTGCAGGAACGTTCGGTCGAGGCCGAGCGGCTGATGGACTGGGCGTTTCGCGAATTCGCCAACGAGACGCTTTACGCCAGCGGCCAGGTGCTGGGCGCCGCCGAGGTCTGGCTTGGCGCAAGCGCCATGGCGCCGCTGACCGTGGCCGAGGATGTGCGCGTGACCCTGCCCTATGCCGCGCGCGGCAAGGTGAAGGCGGAAATCTTCTACGAAGGCCCGGTCGAGGCCCCGATCGCCAAGGGCCAGCGCATCGCCGAATTGCGGGTCAGCGCGCCGGGCATGGCCCCGATGACGATCCCCGTGGTGGCGGCAAAGGCCGTGGACAAGGGCAATTATCTGGTGCGCCTGCAGGCGGCGGCGGGGCTGCTGCTGCGTCAGGCCATCGACGCCGCGACCCAGGCGGCGGGGGACTGACCCCGGTGACGCGCGCGGCGGGGGCGAAGGAGCGGGGGGCGAAGCAGGGGGGCGCGAAGGCGGATGGCGCGGACGAAAGCGCCGCGCCGCCCGGTCTGTTCATCACCTTCGAGGGCGGCGACGGCGCCGGCAAGACCACGCAGCTGCGCCGGGTCGCCGCCGGGCTGCGCGCCGCCGGGCGCGACGTGGTCGAGACCCGCGAACCCGGCGGCGCCCCGGGGGCCGAGGAGATCCGCGCGCTGGTGCTGGAAGGCGATCCCGGACGCTGGTCGCCGGTCACCGAATTGCTGCTGTTCGTCGCCGCGCGCCGCGATCATGTGGAACGCGTGATCCGCCCGGCGCTGGCGCGCGGCGCGGTGGTGCTTTGCGATCGTTTCGCCGATTCCACCCGGGTCTATCAGGGGGTCGCTCGCGGCGCCGGGGCGGCGCTGGCCGACGATCTGCACGATCTGGTGATCGGACTGACCCCGGACCTGACCCTGATTTTCGACATATCGCCCCAAACAGGGCTGTCGCGCGGGCTGGCGCGGGACATCGCCGAGGAACGCTTCGAGAAATTCGGCGTCTCGCTGCAGCGGACCGTGCGCGCCGAGTTCCGAAAACTTGCGGCGGCGCATCCCGATCGCTGCCGCATGATCGACGCCGAGGGCGACGCGGATCAAGTCGCCGGGCGCGTCGCGACGGCGCTGGCGCCGCTGCTGGGCGCCCGCCCGTGACCCGCCGCGCGCAAATCGTCGACCCCGCGGCCGCGCCCCCCGAAGCCGACCGCGTCGAGGGCGCGCCGCATCCGCGCGAAACCGCGGCGCTCTACGGTCAGCAGGCGGCGGAGGCCGCGTTTCTCGACGCCTGGCGGGCCGGGCGGCTGCCCCATGCCTGGCTGCTCGCCGGCCCGCGCGGCGTCGGCAAGGCGACGCTGGCCTGGCGCATCGCCCGGACGATGATCGCGCGCCCGCCCGAAACCGGCGATGGCGGGCTGTTTGGCGCGCCCGACGCGGCGCCGATCCCCGACAGCCTGCAGATGGATCCCGACGATCCGGTGTTTCGCCGCGTCGCCGCGCTGGGCGAGGGCCGCATCCGCCTGCTGCGCCGATCCTGGGACGACAAGAAAAAGCGCCTGATGACGGTGATCAACGCCGAGGAGTCCCGGGCGTTGAAACACCTGTTCCAGCAGACCGCCGCCGATGGCGGCTGGCGCGTCGCCATCGTCGATTGCGTGGATGAAATGAACCCGCAGGCGGTGAATTCGCTGCTGAAGCTGATCGAGGAGCCGCCCGCCAATTCGCTGTTCCTGCTGATCAGCCACGCGCCCGGCGGGCTGCTGCCCACGGTGCGCTCGCGCTGCCGCGACCTGAAGCTGAAACCGCTGAACGAGGCGGACCTGCTTGGCGCCGTCGCCATGGACCCGGGCGACCCGCAGGCCAGGGCGCTGGCGCTGCTGGCCGAGGGGTCGGCGGGCGAGGCGCTGCGGCTGGCGGCGATCGACGGCCCGCAGATCTACGCGACGCTGGTCAAGCTGCTGGCCAGCGCGCCGGGCATGGACGGGGCGGCGCTGCAGGCGCTGGCGAGCGGCGCGTCGGGGCGGGAGGGCGCGGCGCGCCTCGACGCCGCCATCCGGCTCGCCAGCCTGCTGTTGGCGCGGCTGGCGCGGGCGGCGGCGCGGGGGATCGCCCCGCCGGAGGCCGCCCCCGGCGAGGCGGCGCTGTGCGCGCGGTTCGCCGCCGCCCCGGCGCAGGCGCGGATCTGGGCCGATGCGGCGCAGGCTTTCGCCGACCGGGCGGCGCGGGCGCGCGCGGTCAATCTTGACCCGGGCCAGATCATCCTTGATACCTTCCTCGCGCTCGACGCCGCCGCGGCACGCGCCCTGGCCGCGTCTCCGGCGTAACCTCCCGCCCCGCTTCGGAGCCGCCTTCATGCCGCCGACCCTTGTTGACAGCCATTGCCATCTGGACTTTCCCGATTTCGACGGGGAGCTGGCGCAGGTGCTGGACCGCGCCCGCGCCGCAGGGGTGACGCGGATGGTGACCATCTGCACGCGGCTCGACGGCGAAGCGCGGGCGCGCGCCATCGCCGAGGCCCACGCCCCGGTGTTCTACGCCTGCGGCACGCATCCCATGAACGTCGCCAGGACCGAGATGATCGCCGTCGCGGATCTCGTCGCCGTCGCCCGCCATCCCAAGATGGTCGGCATCGGCGAAACCGGGCTCGACTATCACTACAGCGCCGACAGCAAGGCGGCGCAGCAGCAGAGCCTGCGCATCCATTGCGAGGTCGCGCGCCAGACCGACCTGCCGCTGATCATCCACGCCCGCGACGCCGATGACGACATGATCCGCATCCTGGCCGAGGAACGCGCCGCCGGGGCCTTTGGCTGCGTGCTGCACTGCTTTTCCTCGGGCCGGGCGCTGGCCGAGGCGGCGCTGGAACTGGGGTTTTATCTGTCCATGTCGGGGATCGCGACCTTCAGGCGCTCCGACGAGATCCGCGCCATCTTCGCCGACGCGCCGCTTGAGCGGGTGCTGGTGGAGACCGATGCGCCCTATCTGGCGCCGCCGCCCCATCGCGGCAAGCGCAACGAGCCCGCCTTCACGGCGCTGACCGCGGCCGTGGGGGCGAAGGTCTTCGGGATCTCGCCCGCGGATTTCGCCGCCGCGACCACCGCCAATTTCGACCGGTTGTTCGCGAAGGCGGCCGCGTGGCCCGGGGCCGGCGCCGACCGGGGCGTCGCATGACGCTGCGCTTCACCATTCTGGGGTGCGGGTCCTCGGGCGGCGTGCCGCGGCTTGGCGGCCATTGGGGCGCCTGCGACCCTGAAAACCCGAAAAACACCCGCCGGCGCTGCTCGATGCTGGTCGAACGCCTCGGCCCCGACGGGGTCACCCGGGTGTTGATCGACACCACCCCGGACCTGCGCCAGCAATTGCTGGATGCGGGGGTCGGGCTGCTCGACGCGGTGCTCTACACCCATGAGCACGCGGACCATGTGCACGGGCTCGACGATTTGCGCATGATCGTCTTCAACCGCCGCGCACGCCTGCCGGTCTGGGCCAATCCCGAAACCCAGAATTCACTGATCAACCGCTTCGGCTACGCCTTCGTGCAGCCGCCGGGTTCGCCCTATCAGCCGATCCTCGATCTGCGCACCATCGACGGGCCGGTGGTGATCGAGGGCAAGGGCGGCGCGATCGAATTCCGCCCCTTCGAGGTCAATCACGGGGCGATCGACGCGCTGGGCTTTCGCATCGGCCCGCTGGCCTACCTGCCGGACGTGCTGGCGATGACCGACCCCGCCTGGGCCGAAATCGAGGGCGCGCACACCTGGATCCTCGACGCCCTGCGCTACAAGCCGCATCCGACCCATGTGCATCTGGAACGGTCGCTGGACTGGATCGCCCGCGCCGGCGTGCGCCGCGGGGTGCTCACCAACATGCATATCGACCTCGATTTCGACACGGTGGCGGCCGAGACCCCCGACAATGTCGACCCCGCCCATGACGGCATGGTGCTGGAGTTTCCGGGTTTTGCCGGCCTCGGGGACTGAGCGCGCGTGTTGGAGATCCTGATCACCGTCATGCCGGTTTTCGTGGTGGTCGGGGCCGGATACGGCGCCGCCAAGGCCGGCTACATGACCGCCGTCGCCATCGACGGGCTGCTCGGCTACGCGGCGAAATTCGCGGTGCCCTGCCTGCTGTTCGCGGCGCTCTACCGCATGGATCTGGGCGCCAGCTTCGACCCGCGCCTGCTGTTCAGCTTCTACGCGGGCAGCGTGTTCAGCTTCGTCGCCGCCATCGTCATCGCCCGCACGGCGTTCAAGCGCCGCCCGGGCGAATCCATCGCCATCGGCTTCGGGGCGCTGTTCTCCAATTCGCTGATGCTGGGCCTGCCGATCACCGAACGCGCCTACGGCGTCGATGCGCTGGCGGGGAACTACGCCATCATCGCCATCCACGCGCCGTTCAGCTACCTGCTGGGCATCGTCGCCATGGAGGCCTCGCGCGCCGACGGGCGCGGGCTGGCGGGGACCCTGCGCGCCACCTCCACGGCGATGTTTCGCAACACGCTGTCCATTGGGCTGGCGCTGGGCTTCATCGCCAATGCATCCGGGCTGGCCATGCCCGAACCGCTGATGGCCGGGGTCGACATGCTGGCGCGCAGCGGGCTGCCGGTGATGCTGTTCGCGCTGGGCGGGGTGTTGTCGCGCTACGCCATACGCAGCGGGCTGGGCGAGGTGGGCATGGTCGCGACCCTGTCGCTGATGGTGCATCCGGCGATCGCCTTCGCGCTCAGCGCCTGGTATTTCGATCTGTCGGAGGCGTCGGTGCGCTCGATCGTGGTCACCGCGTCCATGGCGCCCGGGATCAACGCCT
Organism: Oceanicella sp.; assembly: GCF_056449545.1. NCBI lineage: Bacteria > Pseudomonadati > Pseudomonadota > Alphaproteobacteria > Rhodobacterales > Paracoccaceae > Oceanicella > Oceanicella sp. Next base: position 9,746 of record NZ_JBWOMN010000139.1, read on the forward strand.
ATCTGTTCGCCGCCATGTATCAGCGCGCCGTGGGGGTGACGGCCTCGATCGTGCTGCTCGCCACCGGGCTGTCGGTGGTCACGGTGACATTCTGGCTGCTGGTTCTGGAGGCCGCGGGCTACTGACCCGCCCCCGGCAACAAAACCTTAACACAAGCCTCGCTATCCTTCGCCGGACGTTTGGGTGACGTCGGAGGAAGCGGGGACGCCATGGGCGGGGAACTGGGTGCGCGGATGCGGACGGCATGGGCGGTGTTCATCCGTTCGATGACCGAGCGCCCCAGCGTCGCCGACGTGCAGTGGGTCATGGCGATGACCCCGTTCGGCGCCGCCGTCAGCGCAATCAACGTCATCGCCTTCATGGCCATCGCCCTGCGCAGCGAGCCTGTCGCGCCGCTGCTGCTCTGGGCCGGGGGATCGCTGGCGCTGTTCGCGGGGCTGAGCATGCGCACCCGGCGCGCGGCGGCGCGCGGCGTAACCCGGGTCTCGCGCCGCGCCGGGCCGCGCATGGCGCTGTTCGCGCTGGCCTTCGCCCTGCCATGGGTCATCCTGGTCGCCACCCATGTGGGACAGGGCCCGCTGCCCTTGCAGATGGCCGTGGGGCTGCTGTCGGCCGGCATGACCGCCGGGGGCGCCTTTCTGCTGCACCGGGCGATGATCTCGGCGGTGGTCTACGTCGCCGCGATCCTGCTGGCGCTGAGCGCCACCGCACTGTTGCGCGACGCGGCGGACATGTGGTCGCTGGCGCTGCTCTCGGCGCCCTACAGCCTGTGTCTCTACCTGATGGCGCTGAACGCCGCGCGCACCTCGCGCCAGATGGAGATCTCGGTCGAGGAGCTGTCAGGCAACCTGCGCGCGCTCAACGCCGCCAATGACGAAATCCGCCTGCTCGCCTACACCGACGCGGTGACCGGGCTGCCCAACCGCAAGGCGTTTCACGACCATCTCGGCGCGCTGACAGACCGGGCCGGGCGCAGCGGCGCGCGCATCGCCGTGCTGCTGATGGATCTGGACCGTTTCAAGAACGTCAATGACAGCTACGGCCACCCGGCGGGCGACCGGCTGCTGTCCGTGGTCGGCGCGCGCATCGCCGAATGCCTGCGCGGCGAAGACATGGTGGCGCGCCTCGGCGGCGATGAATTCGCGGTGGTGATCGAACGCCTGGACGATGCGGAGACGGCCTCCGTGGGCCAACGCATCATCGATCGCCTCGCCGCGCCGGTGCGCTTGGGCGAGGCGGTGATCCACACGGGCGCCAGCATCGGCATGGCGCAGTTTCCCGACGACGCGCGCAGCAGCGAAGGCCTGCTGCTGCGCGCCGACATCGCGCTCAACCGCGCCAAGGACGCCGGGCGCGGGCTGCTCATGGCCTATCGCCCGGCCATGGAGGACGCGATTTCGGAGGACAACCGCGTGGAGGCGGCGCTGCGCGGCGCCATTCTCCAGCAGGAATTGCAGATCCACTACCAGCCCAAATGCTGCATCCGCACCGGGCGGCTGATGGGGGCCGAGGCGCTGCTGCGCTGGCGCCACGCGGATATGGGCTGGATCGGCCCCGACAAGATGCTCGAGGTCGCCGAAGGCCGGGGGCTGCTGACCCGGATCACCGATTTCGTCTTCGCCCAGGTGACGCGCGACATATTGATCTGGCGGCTGCGGGGCCTCAGCACCGGGCCGGTGGCGGTGAACATCCATCCCGTGGATCTGAAGAACCCGCAATTCCTGCTCGGGCTGCTGCGCCGCACGCTCGACGCCGGCGTCGGCAACGAGGACATGGTGATCGAGATCACCGAGGGCTGCGTGGTCGGGCGCGGCTCGGACGCCGCCTCGCTGACGCTGGACGCCATCAACGACATGGGATTCGAGATGTCGCTTGATGATTTCGGCACCGGGCACGCCTCGCTGTCGCACCTGAAGCGGCTGCCGGTGCGCGAATTGAAGATCGACCGGGAATTCGTCACCGGGCTCTGCGTCAACCGCAGCGACCGGGCCATCGTCTCGGCGGCGCTGGAGATCGCCCGCTGCATGGACATCCGGTGCGTCGCCGAGGGCGTGCAGGACGCTGGACAGGTGGCGGCCCTGCAGGAACTGGGCGCCGAACTGGGGCAGGGCTACTACTGGTCGCGCCCGCTCACCGCCGACGATTTCGCCGAATTCGCCGCAGCGGACGCCGCGCTTGGCGCGCATGGCTGCGGCGGTCGGCCGCGGACCGCCATCGCCGCCGCCGGGCGCGCGCCGCACGCGACTTGAACGCCCGGCGCCGGCCGATCGCGACCTGAAAGCGCGGCGCATGAACCCGTATGCGCGGGGGCTGATCGCCAGCGCGCCGGCGGGTCGGCCGCGCCCGGCGGTCAGGCGCATTTGCGGCATTTGGCGGCATGGGGCACGATCTCCAGCCGCTCGGGCGAGATCTCCTCGCCGCATGCCACGCAACAGCCGAATTCGCCTGCCTCGATCCGGTCCAGCGCCGCCTTGATCATGCGGATCTCCGCCAGCCCCGAGGCGCCGAGGCTTTCCAGCACCTCGTCGCCCTCGCGTTCGGTGGCGAAATCCTCGAAATCCTTCGGCGGCGCCGCGTCGAGATCGTGCTCGATGTCGTCGAGCCGGGCCTCCAGTTCATGCAGGCGGGCGGTCAGGCGGGCTTTCCAGGGGGCGGGGTCGATCATGGGCGTGTCTCCTTTTCATGAAGGGATGGGGCGTCGTCAGGCGGCGCTGCGGAACCGCGACCGCTGCACCAGCGCGATGGTGGCGAGCGGCAGCGCCAGACCCAGCGCCGCCACCAGGATCAGCAGCGGACCAAGCTGGGAATAATCGGCGGCGGCGGCGACGGCGCCGGCGGGGTCGCGCAATTCGCGCGACACCACGAAGATTTCGTTCAGCCGCCGCGTGGCGAGGGAACTCGCCGACAACGCCAGATTGGTGAAGGAGGCCATGACCGCGAAGAAGGTCGCCTTCAGATGCGCCGGCGCGTTGCGCGCGATCCAGGCCAGCATCGGGATCATGGCGATCTGGCCCAGCGGCGATTCCATGGCGGTGTCCAGCAGCGCGATGAAACGCGCGTCCACCACGCCGCCGGTCATCGCCGAGGTCCAGTGATGCAGCCCGTAGACCAGGCCGATATTGGGCAGCGCCAGCAGCGCCCCGGCGATGCTGAGCGCCGTCACGATCCAGGCGATGGAGCGGCGCGCCATCATCGGGCGCAGCGCGATCATGCCGACCAGCGCCAGCGAGGCCGAGATCAGCGACAGCACCGACAGGAATTGCGGATCGAAGCCCAGCACGTCGATCTCGAACCAGGTGGCGCCGGGGCCGGGCAGGGGCGCGGCGCGGAACACGAAGATGATGATCGCCGTGCCCACCAGCGCGCGCGCCTGCGCCGGCGCCAGCGCGCGCAGCAGCCGCGCCATGATCAGCAGCACGATGGCCATGGAGCCGGCAAAGACGATTTCCTGCGCGAAAGGCGGGTCGCTCAGCCCGACCGCGAGGATGAACGCGGCGAAGCCGAGTCCGCCGCCGAAGATCCGCCAGTCGGGCCGCGTGGCCTCGGCGGGCGCGGGGGCGCGGGCCTTCATGCGCCGAGTCATGACCCAGCCCAGCGCCACGCCGCTCACCGAAAGCGCCGGGATCGCCAGCGCGATCAGGTAGATCTGCGCATAGATCGCGGTTTTCTCGGCCGCGCTCATGGTCTCGACGCCCTGAAAGGCCAGGATGTTGACCAGCGCCACCGCCGCCAGACCCGAGATCACCGCAAAGCGGCCCAGGGTCTGCATGGTGGTGTGCATGGCCTTCTGCTCGGGTTCGGGCAGCGGCGCGCCGGCGGCGTCGAGCGCCGGCACCGCCTCGACGGTCATGGCGTCGGCGACGGTGTCCTGCAGCACGTAGCCCACCGGCGCCAGCAGCGCCGCGAGCACGTACCAGGCCGCGGCCGGGGCCAGCGCGGCCATGGCGGCGTTGCGCGTCACCAGCCCGTGCATGATCATCAGGCTCGCGGCGATCAGCCCCGCGCCCAGCAGCACCAGAAACCCCTTCCAGCGCCAGATCACGTCAACCAGATGCCCCAGCGGCATCTTCAGCGCCCAGGGCAGCCCGGCCCAGAAGGCGATCTCGGCGAGAAAGGCGGCGGAGAGGTCAAGCTGCTCCTTGACGAAGAACGCGCCGACCACCGCCGTCAGACCCGACACCCCGGCGGCGAAATACACCATGAGCGGCGGCAGGAACGACCAGCGCATGCGCTGCGCCAGCCCGACAGTCACGGCGTAGAGCCAGCCCCGTGGGGGCGTCGGGGCGGGCGTCGGGGCGAGGCGCGCGTCGCTGCCGTGCTTGCCGTCGGTGTCGGCCATGGGGTCCTTCGCTGCGGTCAGGGCGCGCGCCCGGCGGGGTCGGCGGGCGCGGGCGGGGTTCCGCAATAGTGGACCTCGCCGCCGGTCGCGCGTTGATGCGGATCAAGTCGCCGCCCGGCCCGGGGCGCCGGCGGCCAATGGCGGATCGGGATCCGCCCTACACAAAATGCAAGGCGGCGATGAAATTTAAGGCGCGGCTTTCGACGCGCCGTAGGGCGGATCCCGATCCGCCATTGGCCTCGGTCTCAGGCGCTGGCGTCGGGATTGCCGGCCGCGCGTTCCGCCGCCGGGCGGATGTCGTTGCCAAGCAGCCGGTGGCCGCGTTCGCGCATCAGCTGGAACACCACGTAAAGCGCCGGGATCAGCGCCACGCCCACCACCGTCGCCGCTGTCATGCCGCCCGCCACCGCGGTGCCCACCGCGCGGCGGCTGAGCATGCCGGCGCCCTCGGCGAAGACCAGCGGCAGCAATCCGGCGACAAAGGACAGCGCCGTCATCATCACCGCCCGAAAGCGCATCCGCGCCGCCTCGATGGCGGCGGCGACCACGGCGAGGCCGGCTTCGCGGCGCTCCTTGGCGAATTCGACGATCAGGATGCCGTTCTTGGCCGCAAGCGCCACCAGCAGCACCAGCCCGATCTGCGCGTAGAGATCGTTCGACAGCCCCGCCGCCAGCACCGCGCCCATGGCCCCGGCCACCGCCACACCGATCGACAGCAGCACCGGCAGCGGGATGGTCCAGCTTTCGTAAAGCCCCACCAGAAACAGGTAGGCGAAGACGATGGCCAGCGCCAGGATCGCGCTGGTCTGCCCCGCGGCCTCGATTTCCTGCAAGGCCGTGCCGGTCCATTCGAAGGCGTAGCCCAAAGGCAGGGTCGCGTCGGACAGCTCCTGCATCGCGGACAGCGCCACGCCCGATGCGACGCCGTCCGCCGGGCCGCCGTTCAGGGTCACCGAGCGGAAATTGTTGTAGCGCACAACCGATTGCGGCCCGAGGGTCTGGCGCACCGTCGCCAGGGATCGCATGGGCGTCATTTCGCCGTCGGCGTTGCGCACATGGATGGCGCCGATGTCGTCGATGGCGTCGCGGTCGCCTTCGACCGCCTGCAGATTGACCTTCCAGCTGCGCCCGAACAGGTTGAAGTCATTGACGTAGATCTGGCCCAGCGTGCCCTGCAGCGTGGCGAACACGTCGCTGACCGCCACGCCGAGCGTCTGCGCCTTTTCGCGGTCGAGTTCGAGATAGAGCTGCGGCGTGCTCGCCGAATAGGCGGTGAACAGCGGCGCCAGCCGCGGGTCCTCGTTGGCGGCGATCATCAGCCCGCGCGCGGTGGAGGCGATCTCCGCCGGCGGGCGGCCCTGCAGGTCCAGCAACTGGTATTCGAATCCCGATCCCGTGCCGAGGCCGGAGATCGGCGGCGGCATGAAGGCGAAGACCTGGGCCTCGCGAATGCCGAGGAACTGCGCCGAGCCGCGCGCCGCGATCGCGGTCGCGGCGTTGTCGCGCCCCGGGCGGTCGGAGAAATCCGCCAGCGAGGCGATCAGGAAGGCGCTGTTGGATTTATACCCGGCGTCCAGCATCGAATAGCCGGCCACCGCGATCACGTCCTCGACCCCGTCGAGCCCGCGCAGGATGCCGTCGACCTTCTTCAGCACCTCGGTGGTGCGGTTGACCGAGGCGCCGTCGGGCAGGGCGACCTCGACGAAGAACGCGCCCTGATCCTCGTTGGGCAGGAACCCGGAGGGCGTGACCTTGAACAGCCAGCCCGCCGCGGCGTAGGCGACCAGCAGCAGCGCCACGCCGAGGATCGCGCGCCGCGCCAGCGCCGAGGAAATGACCACGAACCCGTCGCGGGTCCGGTCGATGCCGCGCGCCACCCAGCCCAGCGGGCCGCGGGGCGGGCCCTTGCGCCGCTTCAGCAGCATGGCCGCCAGCGCCGGGCTCAGGGTCAGCGCGTTGATCGCCGAGATCAGCACCGCCACCGACACCGCCACGGCGAATTGCTGGAACAGCAACCCGGTGATGCCGGGAATGAAGCCCACCGGCACGAACACCGACAGCAGCACCAGCGTGGTGGCGATGATCGGGCCGGAAATTTCGCGCATGGCCAGGCGCGCGGCGTCGGGCGAGGAAATCTCCGGGTCGTCCTCCAGCACCTGCTCCACGCGTTCGACCACGATGATGGCGTCATCCACCACCACGCCGATGGCCAGCACCAGCGCCAGCAGCGACACGGTGTTGAGCGACATGTCCATGGCCAGCATCACCGCCAGCGTGCCCACCAGCGCCACCGGCACCGCGATCACCGGGATGATGGTGGCCCGCCACGAGGCGAGGAACAGGAACACCACCAGCGACACCAGCGCGAAGGCCTCGATCAGGGTGGTCACCACCTCCTCGATGCTGGCCTCGACGAATTTGGTGGTGTCATAGACGATCTTCTGGCTCATGCCCTCGGGAAATTCCCCGGCCAGCCGGGCCATGATCGTCTTCACCTGATCGCCGGCGGCGAGCGCGTTGGCGCCGGGCGCCTGATAGATGCCGATCATCGCCACGGGGGACGCGTTCAGGTAGCTCGCCGCGTCGTAGCTTGCGGCGCCCAGCGTCACATCGGCCACGTCGCGCACCCGCACGAATGCGCCGTCGGGCAGGGCGCGCAGCACCACGTTTTCGAATTCCTTGACGCTGGCGAGGCGCCCCTGCGTCACGATGTTGAACTGCAGCAGCGGGTCGTCGGTCATCGGCTGCGCGCCCACGCGCCCGATCGCCGCCTGGATGTTCTGGTCGCGCAGCGCCGTCACCACGTCCCCGGGGGTGAACCCGAGGCTGGTCAGCTGGTCCACCTTCAGATTGACGCGCATGGAGAAATCGCTGGGCGCGAACATCGAGGCGTCGCCCACCCCCGGCACCCGTTTCAGCGAATCGATGATGTTGATGGCCACGTAGTTGGACAGGAACAGCGCGTCATGCTCCGGATCGTCGGAATAGACCCCGATCACCTGCAGCAGCCCCGAGGATTGCTTGCGGGTGGACACGCCGGCGCGCTTCACCTCTTCGGGCAGGCCGGGTTCGGCCAGCGCCACCCGGTTCTGCACGTTCACCGTGGCGATGTCGGGATCGGTGCCCACCTTGAACGAGATGTTGAGCGTGTAGCCCCCCGAGGCCGAGCTGGTGGATTTCATGTAGATCATGTCGTCCACGCCCACCACGCGGGATTCGATCGGCTGGGCGACGGTGGCCTCGACCACCTCGGCGTCGGCGCCCGGATAGGTGGCGGACACGGTGACCATGGGCGGCACGATGTCGGGATACTGCGCCACCGGCAGCGCCCCCATGGCGATCAGCCCGGCCAGCGACATGACGATGGAAATGACGATGGCCAGCCGGGGGCGGGCGATGAACAGCTGCGAGATCATGCGCTCAGTTCCCCTGCGCGAGAGGATCCGCGATCGGCGCCGCGTCCACCTCCACGCCGGCGCGCACCTTGTTCACGCCCTCGACGATGACCATCTCGCCGGCTTTCAGGCCGTCGGCGATCACCGCCTTGCCCTCGAGCTGGTAGCTCACCGTCACCGCGCGGCGCTCGACTTTGCTTTCGTCGTTGACCAGCAGCACGAAGCTGCCCGCCACGTCGCGCTGAATCGCCTGCTGGGGCACGGTCAGCGCGGTTTCCTTTTCCTTCGAGGACAGCACCGCCACCACCAGCTGCCCGTCCACCAGCGCGCCGCCGGGATTGGCGATGCTGGCGCGCAACAGGATGGTGTCGGTGCCCTGGGACACCTGCACGTCGACGAAATCAAGCTTCGCCTCCTCGGGATAGGTTTCCCCGTCCGACAGCCGGATGCGCACCCGCGGCGTAGTGTCGAGATCGCCCCGTTCGGCGCGGTCGCGCCGGTAGTCCAGCAGCAGCGATTCCGAGACCGGGAACACCACCTCCATCGGGTCGACCGAGGTCAGGGTCGCCAGCGCGCCGCTTTCGGGGCCGACGAATTCGCCCACGTCGTAGCTGCTGAGCCCGATGACGCCGTCGAAGGGCGCGGTGATCCTGGTGTAGCTCAGGTCAAGCTCGGCGCGTTGCAGCGCGCCCTGCAGGCGCAGGATCTCGCCCTCGGCGCTGCCGACCTCGGCGATGGCCCTGTCGAGCTTCTGCTGGGTGCCGGTCTCACGCTCCACCAGCGTCTGCTGGCGCGCGCGCTCCAGTTTCGCGAGGTCGCGCTGGGCCTCGGCGGCGAGGATGGCGCCCCTGATCTCGGTGACCGCGGCCTCGTAGGCGCCGGATTCGATGGTGAACAGCGGATCGCCCTGCTTCACCATGCGCCCCTCCACGAAGTGGCGGTCTTCAAGAAAGCCGATGACGCGGGCGCGGATGTCGATCTTGCTGACCGCCCGCACCCGCCCGGTGAAGGTGATGTTGGGGTCGACCTCGGTGTTGGCGGCGGGCGCGACGGACACCGCCGGCAGCGGCGCGCCGGCGGATTGGGCGCGCGCCCCCGGCAGCGCCGGGGCCAGCAGCGCGGCGCCGAACACGACGATGCGCCCGGCGGCGCGAAGGACGGTCAAAGCCTTGCGCGCGGCGTCTGGGCTGGGGCATGGGCGGAGAATGCGCATGAAGCAATCCTTGTTCGTTGCGTCGGCCGTTCCGGCGACGGATCGTCTCTTGCGGCGCGATGACGCGATACGGGCGAGGTAACTGGCGGATTTCCTGGCGGAGACTAGCAGCAATCAACCGTGCGCAACAATGTCATTGCGCAGATTTCGCCTGCCGATTGCGCGATCAGGCCGTGCCCGCGATCGCGGAGGCGGCGCGATGCCGCTTGCGTTCTCGCGCCGGCGGGTCACATTGCGGCATGTCGTTGCGGAGCCGCCCATGCTGACCGTCCGGTCTCTCGTCAAAAGCTATCCCGGTCCGCAGCGCCCGCTGCAGGTGCTGCGCGGCGTGTCGCTGGATCTGGCGGCGGGCGAGGCGGTGGCGCTGACCGGCGAATCCGGTTCGGGCAAGAGCACCCTGCTGCATCTGATCGCCGGGCTCGACGACGCCGATTCCGGCGAGATCCGCATCGACGGCGCGGCGCTGACCGGGCTGGGCGATGCGGATCGCGCCCGGCTGCGGCGGGAACGCCTCGGGCTGGTTTTCCAGCAGTTCAACCTGATCCCGAGCCTGCGCGTCGCCGACAACCTGTCCTTTCAGGCCCGGCTGGCGGGGCGGCGCGATCCCGGCTGGCTGGCGGAGCTGACGGCGCGGCTGGGGCTTGACGACCTGCTGGCGCGCTATCCCGAACAGCTGTCCGGCGGCCAGCAGCAGCGCGTGGCGATCGGCCGGGCGCTGGCCCCGCGCCCGGCGCTGCTGCTGGCGGACGAACCCACCGGCAATCTCGACGAAAAGACCTCGGATTCGGTGCTGGCGCTGATGCGCGATCTGGTGGCGCGCAGCGGCTGCGCGCTGCTGATGGTCACCCATAGCGAGAGGCTGGCCGCGATGCTGGACCGGCGCCTGCATCTGACGGACGGGGCGCTGGCATGACCGCTTTCGGCTGGACGCTGATCGCGCTGCTGAGCCATTGGCGCCGCCGGCCCATGCAGCTTGCGGCGCTGCTGGTGGGGCTGGCCGCGGCGACGGCGCTGTGGTCCGGGGTGCAGGCGCTGAACGCGCAGGCGCGGGCGAGCTACGATGACGCCGCCTCGGCGTTGGGCGGCGGCGCGGTGTTGGAATCGCGCGGCGGCGGCGCGGTGGCGCAGGCGGATTTCGTGGCGCTGCGGCTGGCGGGCTGGCCGGTCTCGCCGGTGCTGGAGGGGCGGGTGACGATCGCCGGGCGGCCGCTGCGGGTGCTGGGGGTCGAACCGCTGTCCCTGCCCCGCGCCGCCGCCGCGCAGGCCTATGGGCGCGACGATGGCGCGGGCGATGCGCGCGCCGCGCTGGCGGCGTTCCTGATCCCGCCGGGCCGCAGTTGGGTCGCCCCGGAGACCCTGGCGGCGCTGGGCTTGTCCGCGGGGGCTGCGCCCGAAGCCCGGGCGCAGCCGCCCGGGGCCGGCGCCGCCAATGGCGGATCGGGATCCGCCCTACGCATGATCCCGCCGCTTGACGCCCGACCGGGGATGCGGCCCGGGCTTCTGGTGATGGATATCGGCGCCGCGCAGCGGGTGCTGGCGTCGCCCGGCGTCCTGTCCCGGCTGCTGGTGGACCCGCAGGGCTGGTCGCGGGATCTGGCGCGACTCGCCGTGATCGCCCCGGGGCTGACATCGCGCCAGGCGCCGGGAAGCGGCGATCTGGCGCGGCTCGCCGAAAGCTTTCACATGAATCTCAGCGCCTTTGGCCTGCTGTCCTTTCTGGTGGGGTTGTTCATCGTGCATGCGGCGATCGGGCTGGCTTTCGAACAGCGCCTGCCCATGCTGCGCACCCTGCGCGCCTGCGGGGTCGCGGCGCGGACGCTGACGCTGGCGTTGCTGGCCGAATTGCTGACGCTGGCGCTGATCGCCGGGCTGGCGGGCACGCTGGGGGGCTATTTCATCGCCGCGGCGTTGCTGGACGACGTGGCCGCCAGCCTGCACGGGCTTTATGGCGCGACGATCGACGGCGCGCTGACCCTGCGCGCCGCATGGTGGCTGGCGGGGATGGGGATCAGCGTCGCCGGGGCGCTGCTGGCGGCGCTGGGCGGGTTGGCGCGGGTCTGGCGCATGGCGCCGCTGGAGGCCGCCGCGCCGCGCGCCTGGCGGCGCGCGCAGGAAACCCTGCTGCGCCGTCAGGGGCTGGGGGCGCTGGCGGCGCTCGTCGCCGGCGGGCTGGCGCCGCTGGCGTTCGACGGGCTGCTGGCGGGGTTCGCGCTGATGGCGGGGCTGATGCTGGGCGCGGCGCTGGCGCTGCCGCTGGCGCTGGACCGGTGCCTGCGCTGGGGGGCGCGGCGGCGCGGCTCGGCGCTGACGCAATGGGCCTGGGCGGATTCGCGCCAGCAGCTGCCGGGCCTGTCGCTGGCGCTGATGGCGCTTTTGATGGCGCTGGCCGCCAATGTCGGCGTGGGGACCATGGTCGAGGGGTTTCGGGTCACCTTCGTCGACTGGCTCGAGGACCGCCTCGCCCCTGAAATCTACCTGCGCGTCGCCGACCCCGGACAGGCGGCGGCGCTTGAGGCGTGGCTCGCGACCCGCGCAGAGGTGCGCGCGGTGCTGCCGGCCCCCCGCGCCGAGACCCGCATCGGCGGCTTGCCGGTGGAGCTTTACGGGTTCGCCGATCATCCCACCTATCGCGACCGCTGGCCGCTGCTGAGCGCGCGCGCGGGGGTCTGGGACGACCTGGCGCGGGGCGAGGCGGCGGTGATTTCCGAACAGCTCGCCCGCCGGCTGGATCTCGATCTGGGCGACATGCTGGCGCTGCCGGCGCCGGGCGGCGCGTGGCCGGTGCGCGTCGGCGGGATCTTCGCGGATTACGGCAATCCGAAGGGGCAGGTGCGCGTCGCCGCCGGGGCGCTGCTTGATCACTGGCCGGACGCGGATCGCACGCGCTACGGGCTGCGGCTGGCGCCCGAGGCGGTTCCGGCGCTGATGGCGGCGCTCGACGCGGCGCTGTCCCCGGCGCGGATGCTGGATCAGGCGGGGCTGAAGGCGCAGAGCCGGCGGATTTTCGAAAAGACCTTCGCGGTGACCGGCGCGCTCAACGCCCTGACGCTGGGGGTGGCGGCGATCGCCCTGTTCGCGAGCCTCACCACGCTGGCGGCTTCGCGCCTGCCGCAACTGGCGCCGCTCTGGGCGATCGGGCTGGGGCGGCGGCGATTGGCGGCGCTGGAACTGGCCAAGACGCTGGGGCTGGCGCTGGCGACGGTGGCGCTGGCGATCCCGCTGGGGATCGCGGTGGCCTGGGTGCTGGTGGCGGTGGTGAATGTGGAGGCCTTCGGCTGGCGCCTGCCGCTGCGCCTGTTCCCGCTGCAATGGCTGGAACTGGGCGCCTTGGCGCTGGGCGCGGCGCTGGTCGCGGCGGGGGCGCCAATGTGGCGGCTGTCGCGAATGCCGCCGGCGGAATTGGCGAAGGCCTTCGCCAATGAGCGCTGACTTGACGCGGCGCGGCGATGACGCCGCCGCCCTCGCGGCTGCGCCGCATCGGGGCGCATGGCGGCGACCGGGGGTCTTGCTTGTGGAGGGATGCGATGATGACGGGCGGCGCCGGTCTTGCGCCACGGCGGGCGCAACTGGCTGATTCGGACGAACGGGCGAGAGCGCCCTCGCGGCTGCGCCGCATCGGGGGGAGGCGTTTGTCGGCGATCTCGCGCGCGCTGGTCCGCCGGGCGGCGGCGGGCGCGATTGCGCTGTGCCTGACGGCGGCGCCGCTGGCGCAGGTCGCTTGGGCGCAGGGATTCGCCGGGCTTGGCGGCGAGGCCGCCGGGTTCGACAAGGCGCGGCGCGACCATCGCCTTGAGTTTCCCCGCGATCATGGCGCGCATCCGGGGTTTCGCATCGAATGGTGGTATGTGACCGCCAATCTCACCGGCCCCGACGGCGCGGCCTATGGCGTGCAGTGGACGCTGTTTCGCCAGGCGCTGGCCCCCGGCGCGCCGCGCGAAGGCTGGGCGAGCGGACAGATCTGGATGGGCAACGCCGCGGTGACGTCGGCGCGCCGCCACGTCTTTGCCGAGAAATTCGCCCGCGGCGGCGTCGGCATAGCCGGCGTCGCCGCCGCGCCTTTCACGGCATGGATCGACGACTGGCGGCTGGAGAGCGTCGGGGCGGGGTTCTCGCCGCTGCGGATGCGGGCCTCGGGGCCGGAATTCGGCTTTGATCTGTCGCTCGCCACGGACCGGGCGATGGTGCTGCAGGGGGACGCGGGCTACTCGGTCAAATCGGATCGGGGGCAGGCGAGCCATTATGTCTCGCAGCCGTTCTTCTCGGTGCGCGGGGCGCTGCGGCTTGACGGGACGGAGATCGCGGTCACCGGGCGGGCCTGGATGGACCGGGAATGGTCGAGCCAGCCGCTGGCCGCCGATCAGACCGGCTGGGATTGGTTCGCGCTGCATCTGGACGGCGCGGCCGATGGCGAGAAGCTGATGCTGTTCCGGCTGCGCGACGGCGATGGCGCGGGGTTCGTTTCCGGAACCTGGATCGACGCCGACGGGCGCGCAACGCCGCTGACGCGCGACGAGATCGAGATCGCGCCGGTCGCCAGCGGCGAGGTCGCCGGGCGCGAATTGCCGTTGCGATGGCGCGTCGCGGTCCCGTCGCGCGGGTTCGACGTGGCGGTCGCGCCGCTCAACGCCGAGGCCTGGCTTGCCACCCGGTTTCCGTATTGGGAGGGGCCGATCCGCTTTTCAGGCAGCCGCGAGGGCGTCGGCTATCTGGAAATGACCGGTTACTGAACGCCGGGACCGGCGTTGATCCCGCAAGCCGGGCGGATGCCCCTCCCCCCTTTAGGGCCCGCCCAAGGCGGGGCGGGGGCCCCCCCAACCCCAGCCGCGGGCGCCGCGCGCGGCGCCCCCCGCGCCCCCTTTGGGGCCCCGCCCGGGGGGGCTGGGCCTCCCCCCTACGCCCTGCATCGGCCGCAGCGCTAGGCGCCGCCGTCGCCCACCAGCACGAAGGCCGCCCAGTAGAACGGGTCGGAGGAGCGCGGGTTGGCGCGCACCGCCCTTTGCGCCGCGCTCAGGGCGGCGGTGTAGCTGCGCCCGGACTCCAGCGTCCGGTAGAAGGTCTCCACCAGCAGGATCGAGGGGTCGCTGTCGTCGATGGGCCAATGGGTGACCAGCGCCGCCCGCGCGCCCGCGTCGAAGAAGGCGCGGGTGAGGCCCGACAGGGCCTCGCCGCCCTCGCCGATATTGCCCTGCAGCCCGATGACCTTCGCGCCGGCGCTGTCGCAGGCGGTGAGCACCACCAGATCGGCGCTGATTTCCAGCGCCCGGATTTCGGATTCCGTCAGCATGCCGTCGCTGTCGGGCGCGTCGGTGGCGGTCACCGTCAGCCCCGCCTGATTGAGGCAGTCCGCGCTTTGCGGCAGAAAGCCGTGGGTGGCGAAATGCATGATGCCGATTTCGCCCAGCGCGCCGCTGTCGGAATCCGCTTTCAGGCGCTCCTCGGTGAAATCCGCGCCGGTGATCAGCGTCGCCCGGTCGCCGAAAATCTCGCTGATCTTGCTCAGTTCGCGCCGCGTGCCGTCGAGCGGCGAGGCGTTGGAGATCAGCTTCGCCTCGGACAGGCATTCCTCGGGCATGAAGGAGCGCGCCAGCACCTTGCGCGGGTCCACCCCCGGCTTGAAGGCGCCAAAGGCGGTGATGGTCCTGGCGCCGCCGCCGGTCGCCCTGCGCACCCCGGCGGCGCGCAGGCGCACCAGCGTGTCGGGCGAGGGCACGTAGCTGATCTCGAAGCGGTTCGCCATCCAGTCCACATCGGTGAAATCCGTGCCCCGGTCCAGATCGTCGATCGGGGACCGACTGGTGGCCAGCGCCTCCATGGGCAGCGAGGCCAGCGCGCCGCTGACCGTGAAGATCAGCCGCTTGCGGGCGTTGAGGTCGTCCTCCACCGGGGCCAGGAACGCCTCGTAGATGGCGTTGGAGATGTTGGGCGCGTAGGGCGCCCCGCCGCGCATGCCGTCGCGCAGGAACTGCACGTAGCTGCCGAGGATCTCCACCGTCAGATCGACCGCCACCGGTTCGACGCGGATGCCGTCTTTCGTCACCACGAAGATCAGGCTGCGCGGGTCGCCCGGGACGATCTGCACATAGGCCTCGTCCTCGGCCAGCGCGCCCTGCAGCGCCTTCAGGTCCACCTCCGCCGACAGCAGATCAAGGAAATCCGGCGCGTTGGCGCGCAGATCGTCGGTCAGCGACGCCACCTTCTGCGATGCCCGCCGGTGCAGGTCGCGCACCTCGGACACCTGCCCCGGGGTCGCCAGCGGGTTGGCCTCGACCGCGCTGCGCAGGGAGGAGATGCGCGACAGTTCCTGGCGCGCGCGCAGCCAGTCGCGGATGGAGCGGGCCTCGGGGCTGTCGCCCTCGGCGCGGGCGATGGCGGCGGCGGCGACCGAGGCGGCGGTGGTGCGGCTGCGCACCGTCTGGGCGGCCTCGAATATCGCCTCGGTCAGCGCCGCGCGCCGGTCCGGGCGATCGCGCATGGTGCGGATGGCGAGCTGGAAATACGGCCAGATCAGATCATAGGTGATCGGCACCGCCACGGTCTGGTAGATGGCAAAGCCGGCGGCGAAGGCTTTCAGGGCCTCCTCGGGGCGGCCGAGTTCGCTGAGCGCCACGCCCTGCACCACCAGCGCCCGGGCGCCCAGCGCGGTGTCGCGCAGATCGGGCGAGAACATCAGTTCGGCCAGTTTGGCCTCCGCCAACGCCGCCTTGGGGTCGCCGCGCTCCAGCGCCAGAATGCCCTTGGTGGTGCGAAACCGCGGCGTGAAGCTCGATTCCGCCCCCGGCACCGCGGCGATCAGCGTCAGCGCCCGGTTGATGGCGGTCTCGGCGCGGGCGATCTCCTTGCGCTGCAGATGGATGTAGGCGCGGGAAAACTGTTCCAGCGAGGCGATCGCCCGGTCGCGCTTTTCCTTGTCGGACAGCTGGATGAAACTGGCCTGCTCCGCGTCATAGGCGAAGGCCGCGTCGGCGCCTTCGATCAGGGAGTCCGCCAGCCGGTCGGCCTCGGCCAGCGCCGCGTCGTCGGTGACCGCGCGGTTGAGGCTGTGGGTGATGCGCAGCACGTCGAGGATCGCCACCCGGGCTTGGCTTTCGTCGGTGCTGCGGTCGATGTTCTCGGACTCCAGTTCGCGCCGCGCGGCGCGGAACATGCCCTCGGCGGCGACGAATTTGCGCTGGTTGGAATAGACCAGCGCCTGATTGGCCATCAGCGAGGAGCGCGCCGGCGCCTGCGGGCATTCCGCCAGCGGATTGCGGTCGTCATACGACGCGGACAGCTGCGCCCAGACCGCCTCGGCGCTGGCGAACTGGGTGAGGAAATTGTAGCGGTGCGCCTGATCCACCAGCAGCTCGATTTCCGAACAGTAGCTGGTCTGCGCCGTCGGCGCGTCGGCGGCGGTCTCCGCATCCTGGTTGAGCGCGCCGCAGCCGCCGAGCACCGCCAGCGCCAGCATCGTCGCGCGCCCGCGCCCGCATCGCGGGGCCCCGATCGCGCCGCCGAGGGCGGATCGGCGTCCCAGGACGCGCGACAGACCCCCCCGCGCGGCGGGGCGGCGGGGCGGTGCGCTCGGGGTCATTGGCTCTGCTCCTCGTCGTCGTCTTCGCCCAGTTCGTCGGTGGTGAAGGATTGCGGCAGACGCCAGAGATCCTCGTTGCCGAAGGCCCCGAACAGCTCCGACAGGTTGGTGTCGGCCAGTTCGAAGGCGGGCGGTTCGATGAACCTGATCTGCGGGGTGATCACCTCCGGCCCGAGGGTGACGCAGCTGCTCACATTGCCGATCTCGCAATTGTTGAACAGGTATTTGTCGTCGCCGGGCGGGGTGAAGGGGCCGACGGGCAGCAGCCCGACGGTGCGGGTGCGGTTGCCCTGCAGGGCGCCGTAGATCTCGATCCGGTCGGGCTTGTCATCCGTGCCGTCGGGCTGCGTCACCGCGCCGTATTCAAAGCGGTTGGCGATGTCCACGCCGTAGAATTCCAGCGCCCGGGCGAAGAACCCGGCGGCGTTTTCCGAGACCATGAAGCGGATGTCGCCGGTGGCCTGGACGCTGAGCGCGTTCATGACGAAGAAATCCTCCTTGGTGGTCGCCTCCTCGATGAAGAAGGTCGCGACCCCCAGCGCGCCGGACTCCTCGTCGGTCCCCACATTGTCCGCAAACAGGTCGAGATCGCCCTGTTCGATGCGCAGCGGCGCGGCGCGCGTCCCTGCGGCGGGCGCCGCGGGATCGTCGAGCCCTTCGGGGCGCGCGCCCGCCAGCACGTTGCCCGCGCGCGCCACCGCCACGGCGCCCAGCGGGTGCGCGACGCCGGCGCGCTCGAAAAAGACCACGTCGCCGGTCCCGGCGGTCAGGTCCAGCCGCGGCGCGACGCCGGGCGTCCCGTCCACCTTGCCGAGAAAGACGATCGAGCTGTCGGCGTCGCCGCCGGCGCTGTCGATGGCGAGGTCGCCGTGCAGCGTCAGGTCCGGATAGACCTGCACCTGATCGGCGGTGAGAATGCGCGTGTCGCCGCCCACGTCGAGCAGGCCCAGCGCCAGCAGGTCCGGGTCGGCGGCCGGGCGGCGGGCAAGCTCCGCCGTCACCGGGGCGGGCAGGGCGCCGCCGCGCTCCTCGGTCAGCAGCGCGTCGCCGCCGATGTTCCCAAGCCGGATCGCCGGTCCGAAGCTGTTGTCCGGGTTGTCGAGCGTCACCGCCCGCGCCGCGCCCGCGCCGCCGCCTTTCTGTTCGATGTCGAGCCCCGCCGCGGCGGTCACAGACCCGAGCGCGTCCCAGGCGCGCAGCTCCGCCGGGCGCAGCGTCAGCGGCGTTGCGTCGCCGGCGGCGATCTTCGCCGCGCCGCCCGCGTCGGTCAGCGCGCCGTTGACCCGGGCCGGGGCGAAGCCGACGTCGCCCGGCGCGAGGTCGGACACCGCCGCCCGGCCGCCGCCGCCGTCGCGATCGGCGACCAGCGCCAGCGAGCTTGCCAGAACCCGGCCGAGGCCGATGTCGCTGTTGGATTCGATGGTCACGGTCTTGCCGAAACCCGATGCGCCGCCGCTGAAATCGGCGCCGGCGACGCGGATGTCCTGATCGCGGCGGGTGGCGGCCTCCAGCCCGGCGACGCGGCGCACCCGGCTGAGCGCGATGCCCGCGGTCGCCTCGACCGACAGATCGCCGCCGATGTCGTAGCCGGCGCCCGGCGCGGTGCTGACCTCGCCGCCCGTGGCGATCAGCCGCGCGTCGCCCTCAGCCGCGACCCCCGGCGCCGGCGCCGCTGCCGACAGCAGCCCGGGCGCGGCGTCGGCGCCGATTTGCAGCGCGCCCGCGACCTCGACATAGAGCGCCGCGCCCGCATCGGCGGTGACGCCGCCGTCAAAGACGTTGGTCGATCCGCCCAGCGCCGCGCTTTCCGGGGCCATGAGGATGTTGGTCGCGGCCAGCAGCGCGGTTCCGCCGCGCACGCCGACCAGTTCGCCCGCCACGGCGTCGGCGGCGTCGGCGGCCAGGGTTTCGCGCAGCCGCGCGTCGCTCGCCGCGCCGAGGATCGCGGCCGCGTCAAAGCCGATCTCCGCAGCGCGCGCGCCGGGCGGGGCGACATTGTCGGTATCGCGGGTGACGATGGCGCCGTTGTCGGCCTCCGCCGCCAACCCGCCCGCGACCGTCACCGCGCCCAGCCGCGCATCGCCGCTGCGCGCGCGCAGGATCAGGTCGCCCTCGGTTGTCAGATGATCCAGCGAGATCCGCCCGACGGCGTCCACCGTGACGCCGCTTTCAGCCACCGCATGTTCGATGGTCACGCCCCCGCCGCTGGGCGCGCCCCCGCCGCCGACGGCAAGCGCGCCGCCCGCCCCGCCCGCGTCGGCGCGCAGCCGCGCGTCGCGGATTGTCAGGTCGCCGCCGCTGGACAGCGCGGCGTCGCGCGCCAGCAGCGAGATCGCGGCGAATGCGTTGCCGGCGTCGGCGAGCGTCACGTCGCCGAGCGCCGCGCGCGTCAGCCCGCCGGCGTGATCGCCGGTGATGAAGCTCGCCCGACCGGCGACGGCGATCGCCGCGGTCTGGGTGATGCCCGCGCCGCCCGCGGCGTCGGCGTTGTCGGCATTGCTGCGCAGCGCCAGTTCGCCGGCCACGTCGAGCGCGCCGTCGGCGGCGACGAACGCCGTGCCGTCCGGGCGCAGCCCCGCCGAGCGGCCCAGCGCGATCGCGCCCGCCGCCTCCAGCGCCGCGTCGCCATCGGCGAACACCGCCGCGCCGGCGGCGAACCCGTTGTGATCGCCGCCGCCGTTGCGGGTGATCGCGAGGCTGCCGGCGGTCGCCGCCGACCCCGCGCCGGCGCGCCCGGCGATGAACAGCGCGTCGCCGCTGACCGTCAGCGCACCGCCCAGCGCGGCGCGCCCGGTGATCGGCAGGTCGGCTTCAGACGCGGCCTCGGCGAAGATGCGGCCGCGCAGTTCGCTGTTGCCGAGTTCGCTGGCGACGTCGAAGCCCAGCTGCGCCGGCGCGCCGGCATTGGCCCCGGCGATGGCGTAGTCGCGATCGGGCGCCGGGGCGGCGTCGGCGGTGAAGATCGCGCCGTCGAGAGTTTGCGCCGCGAAGGCGCCGCCGACGCCGGTCGGGCCCAGCGCGATGTCGCCGCCACGCGCCAGCAGCGACAGGTCGCCGGCGCTTTCCACCTGCGCCAGGGTCATGGCGGCGGCGCTTTCGAAGCCGCCCCCGTCCATGACCAGGTTGTCGAGATCCAGCGCGCCGCCGCTGACCGCGCCGGTCGCGCCGCCGCCGGTCATGGCGCCGTCCGTCAGGGCCATGGCGCCGCCCGAGGTCAGGTCGAACCCGGCGATGTCGAACCGCGTCAGGGTCAGGGCGCCGCCTGCCGCCAGGTCGACCAGCCCGCTCGCCTGCAGATCGTCAAGGCGCACATCCCCGTCGGCGGCGACGGTCGCGCCGCCGATGTCGAGCCGCGCGCCGGTGACGTCGCCCGACGCCTCGGCGACAAGCGCGCCCGCGACCACCGTGTCGCTGACGGTCAGATCGCCGGTGACGAGCCCGCCCGCGTCGCGCGCCGTCAGGCGCAGATCGCCGGCGAGGCGGCTGCTGGCCAGCTCCAGCCCGTCATCGTCGACCAGTTCGGCGTCGATCGCCAGCAGCTGCGTCACGCCCAGCGCGTTGGCGTCGTCGTCAAGCGTCACGTCGCCGGTCGCGGCGCCGCTTGCGGTGTCGGCGGCAAGAAGGGCGGTCACGCCCGAGACCCGCACTGCGCCGCTTTGGGTGAGGTTCCCGGTCTCGCCCGCGCCCAGCGCCGCGCCGCTGCGCAGGGTCAGGCTGGCGGCCGCGGCTCCGGTGGCGTTGACGCCGCCCAGATTCAGGTCGTTGGCGTCCTCGATCGCCACCCGCCCGGCGCCCAGCACGGTGACCGCGCCCTGAAAATCATTGTGCACGCTGTCCGCCGGGTCGGCGGGGTTGGCGGCGGTGAGCAGCCCGTGGGGCAGCAGCAGATCGCCCCCGGCGTCGAGGTTGAACGCCGCGTCGCCGCGCACCTGCACCAGCCGGTCGTAGGTCTGCCCGGCGACGCCGGCATCTGCGATCATGCCGGCGCCGTCCGAGGCCCGGCCCGGAAAATCCGGGGCGGCGATGACGATGGCGGCGCCGTCGGGGCGGGCCGCGTCCAGCGCCGTGTCGCCCATGGAAACGATGTCCCCGTCAAGCGCCGTCAGATCCATGGCGTCGCCGATGTCGAGGAACCCGGTGACGATGCTGTCGGCGGTGGCGGCGAGGTTTTCCACCCGCAGCCCCGACAACACCAGCGCGCCGTCGGCCGCCAATGTCAGATCGACGCCGCCGCCGAGTCCGTCAATGCCGAAGCTGACGTTTTCGATGGCCACGGCAAGCGCCCCGCCGCCGAAATCCAGCGGGCCCTCCATCAGGCCGTTGATCCAGCTGACATTGCCGCTCGCGGCGCCGGTGGCGACCTCGCCAAGCGCGAAATTCGTCAGCGACAGCGCGCCGTCGAGCGCGGTGGGCGCCAGCGCCGCCGTCGCCGCGCCGCCAAGCGCGGTCTCGCCCGCCACCACGTCCTGCAGGGTTATGCCGCCGCCCGAGGCGACGATCAGCGCGCCGCCGGTCTCGACGGTGATCTCGTTGCCCGCGGGCGCGTCCTCGACGCCCACGAACACCCGGGTCAGGGCCACGTCGCCGTCGCTGGCGGCGGCGAGGCTGGTCGTGGCGTAGCTGTCGCGCAAATCCAGCGCCGGCGCGTTGACGATCGCCACATCGGCGCCGGTCGCGCGCACCGGCCCCGCCAGCGCCGCGTCGCCGCCGGTCAGCGCCACGCGCCCGTAAACGTCGTTGGAAATGTCGTCGTCGAGCTGGTTGTCGAGCGCCGACAGCTCGGTCTGGCCGCTGACCGCGAGCGCCGACCCCGCCTCGTCGACGATGCCGCCGAGCGCCGCGACCGTCAGGTCGTTGGGCGCGTTGACGACGCCAAGCCGGATCTCGTTGCGTTCGCGCAGCGCGATGTCCTGACCGGCGGCGAGCGCGCTGGCGTTGACCGCGCCGATATCGTCGGCGGCGATGGTCCCGTTGAAGCCGAAATCATGCAGCCGCGCCGTGTCGCCGAGCGCGCCGCGCGCATTGTCCAAAAGGATGCCGCCGCCTTGCGAAACCAGCGTGGTCTCGCCGCCGACCCGGATGGCGTCCAGCGCCGCGTCGGTGAGGTCGCCTTGCGCATCCACGCTCAGATCGCGGCTGACGATCACCGCGGATTCGGTCAGTTCGGTCCCGCCGCTTTCCACGAAACCGGTCACCCCGTCGGGCGCGCCGGCGGCGATGACGCTGGCGCTCATGTCAAATTGCAGGCCGCCGGCGCCGGTCTCGGTGATTGTCGCGGCGCCGTCGGCGCGCAGCGCCAGCCCGCCGGCGATCAGCACCCCGCCGCCGCCGGCGTCCGGCCCGATGGCGATGCTGCGCAGCCCGGTGTCGGCGCCCACGTCCCCGGCGATCAGCAGCGCGTCGCCGCCGACAGTCAGCGCGTCGTCGAGCGCCGTGCGGGCGATGTCGGCGTCGGCCACGGCAATGACGCCCTCGATCACCCGCCCGTCGTCGTCGGGCGCCGGGTTGGAAAGCTGCACCGCGCTGTCCACGCCGACATTGGCGCCGCCCGGCCCGGCGACGGTGAAATCGCCGCCCTGTTCGGCGAAAAACGCGTCGTCGCCCGCGTCGCGCGTCGCGATGTCGCCGCCGGTGGATTGCGCCGCCAGCCGCCCGCCGACGTCGAGCCGCCCCAGCCCCAGATCGCCCGCAGCCAGCATTTCCAGATCGTCGACCACCGCCACGCCGGCCAGCGAGATCGCGCTGGCGGCGAAATCCCCGGATTGGATTTCCAGATTGGACAGGGCCAGCGCCCCGCCGCTTTCCGCGGCGCTGGCGCCGTCGCTCAGATCGACGCCCATGGCGCCTTCGGCGAGGCTGACGTCGCCGCTGGCCGCGATGGAGAAATCGCCGATGTCAAACCGCGTGAGGTCGAGCGTCCCGGCCCCGGCGGCGAGCGTGGTCGCCCCCGCGCGCAGGTCGACGATGGCCAGCGAGGTCCCGGCGGCGGCGGCGAACCCCGCCATGTCGAGCCGCGCGCCGGTGATGGCGCCGCTCGTGGCGATGCTGGTCGCGCCGCCGGCGACGATGTCGGCGAGGGCGATGTCGCCGGTCTGCCCGGCGCTCAGCGACAGGGATCCCGCAAGGCGGCTGTTGGCGATGGCGAAGCCGTCGGCGTCGCCGAAGGTCGCATTGTCGGCGACCGCCTGCACGACGGCGAAGCCGTTGCCGAGATCGCCCAGCGTCACGTCGCCATCGGCCAGCGCCGAAAGCGCCCCGGTCACCGAGATGGCCCCGCTCTGGGTCAGGCTGCCGGTCTCAGACGGGTGCGACCCGGCGCGCAGGGCGAGCGTGGCCGCGCCGGAGACGCCGCCGATCAGCAGGTCGTTGGCGTCTTCGATCGCCGCTGTCGGGGCGTTGGCGATGGTCACGGCGCCGGTGAAGTCATTATGCATGCCGTTGGCGCCGCCCGCCGTGGTGTGGGGCAGCAGGATGTCGACGCCGGCGCTCAGCGCCGTGGTCCCGGTCACCGAGATCAGCCGCGTGAACGGGGCCAATCCGGGCGCCGATGCGCCCTCGACGATGCGCCCGCCGCCCGATTGAAGCGGAAAATCCGGCGGCGTCACGTCGATGGGGCCGGGCACGGCCAGCGCCAGCGCCGCGTCCGAGATCGATCGGATCGACCCGGTCGCCGCCGCCGTGACGTTCAGATCGCCGGTGACTTCGAGGAACCCGGTGCGGATGCTGGTCCCGCTCAGCGTCAGGTCGGTGGCGCGCACCCCCGACACGGTGAGCGTGCCGACGGCGCTCAGGTTCAGCGGCCCGCCGCCGGCGCCGGTGAAATTGACCAGCCGCAGGTCGCGCCCGGCGCCGATGCTCTGCACGCCGGTGACCAGACCGGTTTCCAGCGACACCTCGCCGGCGGGCGCGGCGCCCGTGGTCAGGTCCTCGACGATGAATTCGGCGATGCCCACATCGCTGCTCAGCGCCGTGGCGACGCCCGACACGGTGCCCACGCCGCCAAGGGTGGTCGCGCCGGCCAGGATGTTGCGCGCGTCGATGGCGCCGCCCGCGGCCACGGTCAGCGTCGAGGGCGAATCGATGGCGACCGTGGGGCCGGCGGGCGCGGCCTCGACGCCGACGAACACCCGGTTCAGGGTCACGCCGAGGCCGCCGTCGACGGTCAGCGAATCGGTGGCGTAGCTGTCCTCGACATCAAGCGGCGAGGCGCTGGTCAGGGCGATGTCGGAGCCCGCCGCGCTGAGGCGGCCGATGACCAGCAGATCGCCCTGCGTGAGATCCACGGGGCTGTAGACATGATCCGCGACGCTGCCGTCATTGCCGCGATCGAGCGCCTGCAGCCGCGCGTCGCCCTCGACGGCGATGGCGCCGCCGATCGCGGCGCGCAGCGTCTGCTGCGAAAGCACCGTCAGATTGTCGTCGAACCCGGCGTCGCCCGCCGCCGGATCGGCCCCGAGATCGTCGGCGTCGATCTGCGTCAGCACCGTGTCGCCGCCGCCGATCGTGACCAGCGCGATGTCCTCGCCGGTGGCGCTGATCGGCCCCAGCGCATGCCCGGCGTCGAGCACGATGTCGCGCCGCCCGCCGCCCGCGGTTTCGGCGGTGAGCGTGACCGCGCCCGGCGCGGTGACGACATGGCCGTCGGTGTCGAGAATCGAGCCGCCGGCGGTGACGGTCAGCGCGCCGCCCGAGGTCACGTCGCGCAGGGTGACGCCGTTGCGGTCGCTCAGCGTCACCGCCGTGCCGCTGGCCGACAGGGCGGCGGCGAAATCATGGGCGTCGATCCGGTCGATCGCCACCAGCCCGCCGATGCTGGTCAGGGTGGCCGCGGCGCTGGCCTCGATCACCGAGCCGGCGGAATCGGTGATGTCGCCATCGGCGATGACGGTCAGGCTGGTGGCGTCGATCGCGCCGAGGATGATGGCGGAATCCGCCTCGATGCGCACGCCGTCGCCGCTGGCCGACACGATGCCGTCGAAAGTGTGGGTCTGGGGTTCGTTCAGGCGCACGAAGCCGCCGCTGCTGGTCAGCGACGCGGCCCCGCTGGCGTGGATCGCCGCGCCGTTGGCGTCGATGACGTTGCCCCCGGCGACCACGGTCAGCGCCGCCGTGTCGATGTTGCCGAGGCGCAGGTCGTTGACGTCGTGCAGCACCACGCCGACCGCGGCGTCGGCGGTCACGGTCCCCATGAAATCATGGGTGACGGGTTCGTTGAGGCGCACCGCGCCGGAATCGCTGGTCAGCGAGGTCGCGCCCGCCACCGAGATGTCGGCGTCCCCCGCGGTGTCGATGATGTTGCCCGCGGCGCGCAGCGTCAGCGCGCCGCTCAGATCCAGGGTGCGGATGAACATGGCGTTGGTGTCGTCGAGCGCCGCGAAATCCCGCGCCGCGCCATCGAGGGTGGCGAAATCATTGCCGGCGTTCTGCAGGGTCACGTCGCCGGTTCCGGCGTCGAGGATCAGCCGCCCGGCATTGACGATCGAGGCCCCGGCCAGCTGGGTGATGTCGTCACCGGCGGTCTCGATGGTGGTGCGGTTGGCGAAATCGGCGTTGGGAATCACGAAATCCGCGCCTGAAACCAGCAGCGCCGCGTCGCCGCCCGCCGCCGAGGTGATCAGCGCGCCGGCGGCGCCGGTGGTGACGATCAGCCCGGCCCCGCCCTCGATCTCGATGCGCGGGCTGGCGGCGGCGACGCGCACGCTGGCCCCGGGGATCAGCGCCGGATTGAAATCGAAGAACGCGCCGGCGTTGATTTCCAGGATGTTCTGGGCGAAGGCCGAGGCGTTGATGAACACGTCGCGCCCGGCCTCCAGCGTCAGGTCGCCGGTCATGGCGATGGCGGCGTTGACCTCCAGATTGTTGCCCGCGCGCAGGGTCAGGCTGACATTGTCGGCGCCCGGCGCGATCGGCGCCTCCACGGTGATGTCCTCGGTGGCGACCAGCCGCAAGTCGGCGCCGGCGCCGAGGTCGTTGACATAGGCGGTGTTGAGCACCGTGTTGGCGGGCGGGTCGCCGGCGGCGATGTCGGCGCCGCCATTGCCGCCGCCGCCGTCGTCGCCGCCGGGATCCTGGATGACGATGTTGGTCGGGTCGATCAGCAGCGCGCCGGTCGCGCCATGCGCCGCCGTCAGGTCGACGCCGCCGCCGAAGCCGACGAAGCCCTTGGACGAGATTTCCACGAAGCCGCCATTGCCGCCGCGTTCGCCGCCGCGCGCGGTGATGGTTCCGGCGAAACGCGTGTCCTCGTCGGACCACAGCACCGCCAGCCCGCCGTCGCCGGTCAGCGTCGCGTCGGCCTCGATCCGCGCGCCCGCATGCATGACCGTGCGCCGGGCCGTGGCGCCGTCGCCGTGCAGCCCGCCGCCGACGGTGACCCTGCCGCCGCCGGCGGCGCCCGAGGCGTCGAGCCGCGCGGCGTCGCCAAGCTCGATGTCGCCGCCGCGCAGCCTGATCTCGCCGCCGCGCCCGGCGCCGCCCTGGGCGTTGAGGGTTCCGGTGACGTTGACCCGGGCCCCGTCGCTGACGATCAGCCCGGCCCGGCCGTCCAGCGTCCCCGCGTCGATGGCGCCCCCGAGCGAAACGATGGATTCCAGCGCCGCCCCGGCCTCGGCGGCGGAGATCGACACATAGCCGCCGGGGTTGACGATCGCGCCCGAATTGCCGGCGCTGAGCGCGCCCCGCGCCGGGCCGAGGGTCTCCAGCGCCAGGATGCCCTCGCCGGTGACGTCGAGCGCGAAGGTCTCGCGCCCGGCGACGATCACCGCGCCGAGCTTGCCGGCGATGCGCCCGTCATTGGCGGCGTTCGGCGCCACCAGCGCCGCCAGCCCGGCCTCGGCGAAGCTGATGTCGCCGCGGTTGATCACCCTTGCGCCGGGCTTGCCGGGGCGGTCGAACCGGTAGTTTCCGGCCATGAAATCGCCGTTGCCGATATCCGAGGTGGTGGCCAGCAGCCCGCCCACGTCGACGCGCGAATTCCGGTGGAGCACCACGCCGCTGCGATTGACCACCCAGACCTGCCCGTTGGCCTCGAGCGCGCCCTTGATGTGGGTCGGGGCCGCGCCCGTCACCCGGTTGAGCGCGATCGCCTTGCGCCCGGGCTGGGCGAAGCGCGTGGTCTCGCCGGCGTCGATGTCGAAATTGTCCCAGTCGATCACCACCCGGCGCGATGTCTGGCGGATGGTGGTGACCGCGCCCTTGCGGGTGATCTTGGCCTGCCCGGCCTTGACCGCGCCGCCCTTGGGCCCGGCGAACCCCGGCGCCGGGGTCAGCGCCAGCGCCGCCGCGACCAGCGCCGAGCTGGCCAGAAGACCGGCGCGCGCCGAAGCCGGAAGGCCGGAGGGGGCGTCGGGATCGGTCATGAGCTTGGCTCCCAGTGTTTGCGCGGTCGTCGGCGCCCGGCGGTGCGGCGGGCGGGATGAAAGTCAGAATCGCTGCGTGAGGCCGAAGAAGAATCGCAGGTCGCGTTCGCCGTTGCGCGCCAGCGCCCGGTCGAGCGATCGCGCCGCCTCGAATTCCAGATCGGTGTCGCGGGCGATGTTGAGCCGCAGGCCGACCCCGGTCGAGGTCATGTCCTGACGGCCCGGCAACGCGTTGTCGATGTTGAGCGCCAGCCCGTAATCGACGAATCCGTAGACCTGCCAGCCCAGATCCTGATCCTGCAGGGTGAACACGTCGCTGTAATTCACCTCGCCATAGACCGCGAAGCCGGAATCGCCGGTAAGCTCGGAGGGATCGAAGGCCTTGCCGTAGAGCCCGCCGCCGACGGTGAATTCCTGCGTCGACAGCAGCGGCTCGCTGGACCATTGCGCCTTGGCGCGCGCGATCAGCCCGAAACCGGCGCCCAGATCCTGCTCGCGCTCGATCTCGCCGCGCAGCAGCAGGAAATCGCCGCCGCCGTCAAGCCGCGACAGCCCGGCGTCGCCGCGCTTCGAGGCGCCGAACAGGTCGACGCCGAGGCGCAGTTCCGCGAAGCCGCGGGTGAACCCGGCGGCGTCGCGCTCCACCCCGCGCAGGCGCAGATAGGGCATGGACAGGGTGTCGTCGGTGATGGTGCCGGCCCCGGTTTCGGAATCGCTGAGATCGTATTCGAACCCGCCGCCGCCCCAGAACGACCATTTGCGGGTGCGCAGGAACGGGTGTTCGACCTCCACCGCCGCATTGGTCTGGGTGTTGGTCAGATCCACCACCTTGCGCAGGCCGTCGCCGGGCTTGGACTGGCTGTAGAGCGCGCGCAGCTCCAGCCGCGTGGCGCCCTCGCCGAAAAACATGAAATGACGCAGCTGTATGGTGTTGCGCTCGTCCAGATCGAAAGGCGAATGGTCGTCGCCCAGCGAATTGAAATAGGCCAGTTCGGTGGTGCCGCCGAGCGCGGTGTGCGAATTCCACGCCGCGATGCCGCCGATCAGCGCCGGGCCGACGATGGGCGACTGGCGGTTGTCGGCGATGAACACCCCCTGCCAGGGGTCGCGCACCACGTTGAGGTCAAGCCGGATGCGCCCCGGGGCGCTGCCCGCCGTTGGCACGAAGGTGGCGCGGTTGAGCCCGGGGATGTCGGAGATCAGCAGCGACACCCGCTCCAGATCCTCCAGCGTCGGGTTGAGTTTGCCGCGCAGCGGCGCGGCGATCTTTTCCACCGCCGCCATCACCGGGCCGATCTCGCCCTCGGGGGTCTGGATTTCCAGCGTCTCGACCAGCGCGCCGATGACCTCGATGCGCAGGGACAGCGGCGAGGGCGCGGTCAGCTGCGCGCGGGCGTCGGGAATGGCGACGCGGGTGAACACGAACCCGGCCTCGCGCAGGGTCACGCGCATCGCCTGCACAAGGGCCAGCATGTCGGCGGCCGAAACCCGCGCGCCGACATCCCCGGCGTAGATCGCGCGCAGGTCCTCGACCGGCAGGCCGCTGGCGGGCGACAGCGGGGCGCCGGTCTCGTCGATCAGCGCCACCCCGGCAAGTTCGAAGAACAGCTGGTCGGCGCCGGCGGGGGCGGCGGCGGCGGCGGGGGCGTCGGGCGCTGCGGGCAGGGCGCCGGGGGGCTGGTCGATCCGGCGCTCCACGTCCTGCACCTGCTGGGTGGCCGTGGGCAGGGACTGGGCCGCCGTCCGCTGCGCCCCGATCGCGACCAGCGCCAGCGCCGCCAGCGCGCCGGCGATGCGCGGGGCCGTCCCGGGCCGGAGGACGCGCGACCCCGCACGCGATCCCGCCGATTCCGCGCCGCCGCGCGCGCGGCCCGCCCTCGGATAGCTCATGAACACGCATCCCCCTCAGGTTTCCGGCGCCGCTTCATGCGGCGCGCGCGCGGACCATACGCAGCCCGAGCGCCGGGTCCCGGCCTGGCCCCCGATTCCGGCCCTGCAACAATCGCCGCGGCGCGGCCCGGTTCTCCGGGACCGCGCCGCGGCCACGCTCAACTTGCCAGCTGCAATTCCACCCGGCGGTTCTTCGACGCCCGCGGATGGGCGGGGTCCAGCAGCCGCTCCTCGCCCTCGCCCGCCGCGCGGATCCGCGATGCGGAGATGCCGCATTCCGAGATCATGTAGCGGCGCGATTCCTCGGCCCGCGCCAGCGACAGGCGCATGTTGTAGGCGGCCGGACCCGAGGCGTCGGTGTGGCCGATGATGACATAGGTCGCGTCGGGTTCGTCGGCGGCGATCAGCTGACAGTAGTATTTCAACGCCTTGCGCGCCTGCGGCGTCAGCCGGGCGCTGTCATATTCGAAGTTGACCGGCTGGGCGACGGTGATGTCGGCGCTGTAGGCCCGCGTCACCGGCTGCGCGGCCGGCTGCGTCGCCGCCACAGCGGTCGGCGTTGCGGTCGGCGTTGCGGCCGCCACGGGCGTTTGCTTGGCGGCGGGCGCGGCGGCGGTTGTGGCCGCGGGCTTGGCGGCGGTTGTGGCGGCGGGCTTGGCGGCGGTTGTGGCGGCGGGCGCGGCGGGCTGCGCCGGCGTGCGCTTCACCGTCACCGCGGCGGCGGCGGGCTTCTTCGGTTGCGCGGCGTTGTCGACGATGCCGAGCGTGCGCGTCTGCTGTTTGCG
This sequence comes from Oceanicella sp., assembly GCF_056449545.1. NCBI lineage: Bacteria > Pseudomonadati > Pseudomonadota > Alphaproteobacteria > Rhodobacterales > Paracoccaceae > Oceanicella > Oceanicella sp. Next base: position 39,296 of record NZ_JBWOMN010000139.1, read on the forward strand.
AATCACGCTGCGCTGCGCCTGCAGCCGCTGCAGGTCGCTCTGCAGATCATTCGATGACTGGGCCATCCCGACATCGGGCGCCGTCAACAGGATTCCGAACGCAACCGTCAGTCTAAATGGATGAAACATCTTGAAAATCCCCCGATGGATTAACGGATGTTACCCTTTGTCAATGTGATTCGTCCAGCCAGCTGAGAGCCGCCGCCGCCGCCGCGCGCCCGTATCGCGCGCATGACTCCGGGGGGGCGCGATGCGCGCGGGCGGATCAGAACGGGCAGGGGGACTCGAAGGCCGTGGGCGCGCCGTCGCCGGGATGGCGAAACGCCAGACGTGCGGCGTGCAGTTGCAGCCGCGGCGCTGCGGTCAGCGCCGCGCCTTCGGCGTAGAGCGGATCGCCCAGCACCGGGTGGCCGAGGCTCAGCATATGCACCCGCAGCTGGTGGCTGCGCCCGGTGAGCGGGGTCAGCTCCACGCGCGTGGCGTCCGGTTCCCGCGCCAGCACCCGCCAGCGGGTGCGCGCCGGCTTGCCGCGCGCGGCGCAAACCATCTGGCGCGGGCGGTTGGGCCAGTCGGCGATCAGCGGCAGGTCGATCTCGCCGCAATCGGCCGCGATCCGTCCATGCACGCGGGCGATGTAGGTCTTCGCCGTCTGGCGGTTGGCGAACTGCATGGACAATATCCGCTGCGCCCGCCTGGTCATCGCCATCAGCAGCACCCCCGACGTGTCCATGTCCAGCCGGTGCACGATCAGCGCCCCGGGATGGCGCGCCCGGGCCCGCGATTCCACGCAATCGGCCAGATGGGCGCCCTTGCCGGGCACGCTCAGCAGCCCCGCGGGCTTGTCGATCGCCAGCAATTCGGCATCCGCGTGCAGCGCCGTCAGGAACGGCGTCGCGGGCGGGCGGTAGACCAGCGGCGCGGGGGGCGGGCGGTCGGGCGACGGGCGGGGCGCAGGCATGTTTTCACGGCTTTCGGGCAAGGCGGGCGGGGCTGCGCGCAACTTAAGGTCTGGGCGAGCGACGGTCCAGCGGCGCCCCGACGCCGAACCCCGACGCCGAACCCCGCGCTTGATCCCGGCGCATTCGGGGCTAGAGTGCCGAAGGCGCGCGGAACATGGTTTCGCACCAACCCGGAAAACCGCCCAGCAGGAGAGCCCCAATGACCGACGCCCCCTCAGACCTGCCCGCAGACCTGCCCGCCCAGATGCAGCGCATCGTGCTCGCCTCGCGCCCCGACGGCGCGCCGACGCCCGAAAACTTTCGGCTCGAAACCGCCCCCATGCCGCGCCCCGGCCCGGGCGAGATCCTGGTGCGGGTGATCTACCTGTCGCTCGATCCATATATGCGCGGGCGCATGAACGACGTGAAATCCTATGCCGCGGCGGTGCAGATCGGCGACGTGATGGAGGCCGGCTGCGTCGCCGAGGTGCTGGCCTCCCGCACCGACCGCTTCGCGCCCGGCGACATCGTCAACGGCCCGTTCGGCTGGTGCTCGCACGCCGTGCATTCCGGCGAGGGGGTGCGCAAGGTGGACCCGTCGCTGGCCCCGATCTCGACCGCTGTCGGGGTGCTGGGCATGCCGGGGCACACGGCTTTCGTGGGGTTCAACGACATCGGCCGGCCGAAACCGGGCGAGACGCTGGTGGTGGGGGCCGCGACCGGCGCCGTGGGATCCGTGGTCGGGCAGTTGGCCAAGGCGAAGGGGCTGCGCGCGGTGGGCGTCGCCGGCGGCCCGGAGAAATGCCGCTACGCGGTGGAGGAACTGGGCTACGACGCCTGTCTCGACCACCGCGCGGCGGATGAATCCGGGCTGCGCGCGCAACTGGCGGCGGCCTGCCCGGACGGCGTCGACATCTATTACGAAAACGTCGGCGGCAAGACCCGCGACGCGGTGCTGCCGCTGATGAACGTGTTCGGGCGGATCCCGGTCTGCGGCATGATCGCCGGCTACAACATCGGCAGCGGCGACGTCGGCGGGGCCTCGCAGGACCGCTTGCCGGGGCTGTGGCGGGCGATTCTGGTGAAGCGGCTGAAGGTGCAGGGTTTCATTATCTTCGACCATTTCGATCGGTTTGGCGCGTTCCAGGCCGAGGTGTCGGCGCTGATCCGCGACGGGAAGCTGAAATACCGCGAGACCGTGGCCGAGGGGCTGGACAACGCCCCCGCCGCCTTCATGGCGCTGCTCGAAGGCGGCAATTTCGGCAAGCAGCTGGTGCGCGTGTCCCCCGACCCGACGCTGGGCGGCGCCGCGTGAGCGAGGTCTGGCTGATCCGTCACGGGCAGGCGAGCTTTGGCGCGCAGGATTACGACCGGCTCTCGGATCTGGGGCGGCGGCAGGCGCGCTGGCTGGGCGAGCATCTGCGCGCGCTGGGGGTTCGCCCGGCGCGCGTGGTCGCCGGCGGGCTCCGGCGTCAGCGCGACACCGCGTCGGAGATGCTGGCGGGGCTGTTCGGCGGCGATGGCGACGGCGACGGCAATGGGGCGCCGCCGGTCGAGGCCCATGAAGGCTTCGACGAATACGACGCCGAGGCCCTGCTGCGAGGCTGGCTCGCAACCCGCGCGGCGCCCGCGGCGGATGACCGCCGCAGTCATTTCCGCGCTCTGTCCGAGGCGCTGGCCGCGTGGCAGCGCGACGACGCGCGGGAAGGCCCGCAAGGCGCGGAAAGCTGGGCGGCGTTTTGCGCCCGCACCCGGGCGGCGCTGGATTTCGCCGAAGGGGCGCGCGGATCGGTGACGCTCGCCGTGACCTCGGGCGGGGTCATCGGCCAATGCCTGGCCGCCGCCATGGGCGCGCCGCCCGCGGCGATGGTCAGCCTGCACATGCAGGTGAAGAACGCCGGCTATTCGCGGCTGGCGACGCGGCGCGGCGGGCATTGGCTGCTCAGCTTCAACGAAAGCCCGCATCTCGACCAGCGCGAGGGCGCGCTGACCTGGTCCTGAAACCGGCCTGACGCGCCCGCCCCGGCCCCGCCCGCCCGACCGCCCGGCTTCAGTCCGGCTGCGGCGCGTCCATGGGCGACAGGGTCAGGTCGCGGGTGGCCTGCACCAGCCGCGGGCCGATTTCCTCGCGCAGCAATTCGGGGGACACCAGAAATGACGGGCCGCCCACGTTCAACGCGAAGATCCGCTCCCGGTCCATGGAGAAGATCGGCGCGGCGATGCCGTGGATCTCCTTCTTCCAGTCGCCGAAGGAATTGACGAAACCCTGCATGCGGTATTCCTCCAGCGCCCGGGCGACGCCGTCCTCGGTGGCCTGCCGGTGTTCGGGGTAGCGCTCGGCCAGTTCCGCCATCACCTGTGCGCGCTCCTCGGGCTGCATGGCGACCAGGATCGCCCGCCCCATGGCCGAGGCCCCCAGCGGCAGCCGCGCCCCCACGTCCAGCGTCAGCGCCAGCGTCTGCGGCGCCCGGCGCACCGCCAGATACACCGCCTTCAGCCGGTGACGTTCGGCCAGCGCCACGGTGACGTTGGCCGGGGTGGCGAGCGCCTCCATCAGCGGCAGGGCGCGCTCGCGCATCTCCATCCCCGACAGCACGCCGTAGCCGAGCCCAAGGATGCCGGGGCCGAGCTGATAGGCGCCCTCGCGGTCCGAATAGATCAGGTAGCCCAGCGCGCAGAGCGTGTAGGTGAGCCGGGTGACGGTGGGTTTGGGCAGCCCGTTGCGCTCGGCGATCTGCTGGTTGGTGAGGCCGTATTCGCCGGGGCGAAAGCAGCGCAGGATCTCCAGCCCCCGGGCCAGCGAGGTGACGAATTTCCGATCTTCGGCGGTGTCGCGGCCGGCGGGGCCGGTCCCGCCGGTCATGCGCGCGCCCGTGACGCCGGCCTGCGCCGCAATGCCTGTGCCGATGGGGTCGCCATGAGGATCTCCATTGTTTGGCGCCGTATTCGGCGCGCCTTATCGTTTTCCGCTTCGCATTCCGTTTCGCATTCCGCATCGGATTCGGCGCCGGCGCTTGCGCCCGGCGACGGGATCCATGCCTGCGAAACAGCCTTTCGAATACTGGACGCAACGTCAACGTTATTTGCCCGTTCCCGGCGCCGTTCAAGCGGTCCCGCACGCATTGACGCTGCGCGCCGGGCTTCATAGGCTCGCGTCAGAACGGCGTTTTGCACAGCGGAACGCGGCAGGCAAGCAAGCGGGGCGGCGATGGCGGAGGCGAAGGGGCGCAGGGATCGCGCGACGGACGGGTTGGCGGGCGCGGCCGGGTCGCGCGCGCCCATGCGAGAGGCCGAGCCCAAGCCCTGGCGCGCCTCGTATCCGCCCGGCATCGACGCCGACGCGCGCATCGAACCCGCCACCGTGCCGGGGCTGTTTCGCAAGGCGATCGCCGCCCATGGCCCGCGCCCGGCGCTCAGCTATCGCGACGCCGAGCTGAGCTATGACGAACTGGGCGCCCGCGTGGCGCGCATCGCGGCGGCGCTGCGCCGGGGCGGGCTGGGGCGCGGCGGGACGCTGGCGCTGTATCTGCCCAATTGCCCCTTTCACCCGGTGTTTTTCTACGCGGCGCTGTCGATCGGCGCCCGCGTGGCGCATCTGAGCCCGCTCGACGCGTTTCGCGAACTGGAGCACAAATGCCTCGACAGCGGCGCCGACGCGCTGGTGACGCTCAACCTGCCGCCCATGGCCGCGATGGCGGAGCGGCTGGCGGAGGCCGGCGCCGTCGGGCGGGTGATCCTTTGCGACGACGCCGAATTCGGCGCGCCCGCCGCGCCCCTGGCGCCGCTGCCCGCGCGCGCCGATTTCATTGATTGCGCGGGGTTCTGCGACGGGCTGCCCGCGGCGCCGCCGCTGCCCGACGACATGGTCGCGCCCGATGACGTGGCGCTGATCCAGTACACCGGCGGCACCACCGGGCTGCCCAAGGGGGCGATGCTCACCCATGGCAACCTGACCGCCGGCGTGGAGATCTACGACCTGTGGAACAAGGGCTTCGATCAGGGCGGGGCGACGGATCGCGAGGTGGCGCTGCTGGTGCTGCCGCTGTTTCACATCTACGCCATCATCGTGCTGCTGCTGCGCCAGATGCAGGAAGGCGCGCTGCTGCTGCTGCGCATGCGCTTCGACCCGGCGCAGGTGCTGGACGACATCGAACGGCGCCGCGTGACGCTGTTTCCCGGCGTGCCCACCATGTGGACGGCGCTGGTGAACATGCCGGGGGTGGAGGCGCGCGACCTGTCCTCGCTGCGCAATGTCGGTTCGGGCGGCGCGCCGCTGCCGGTGGAGGTGCACCGGCGGTTCCAGAAGCTCACCGGGCTCAGCCTCGGCGGCGGCTGGGGCATGACCGAGACCTGTTCGGCGGGCACCGCGCATCTGCAGGTCCCGGACCCGGCCAAGACCGGGTCCATCGGCCTGCCGCTGCCGGGGCTGGACCTGAAGATCGTGGCGCTGGACGACGCCGCGCGGACGCTGCCGCTGGGCGAATCGGGCGAGATCGCCATCCGCGGCCCCAACATCACCCGCGGCTACCTGAACCGGCCCGAGGCGGCGGCCGAAGCCTTCGCCGACGGCTGGCTGCTGACCGGCGACGTGGGGCGCATCGATTCCGACGGCTATGTCTGGCTGGTGGACCGCAAGAAGGATCTGATCATTTCCGGCGGCTTCAACGTCTACCCGCAGATGATCGAGCAGGCGATCTACGAACACCCCGCCGTGGCCGAGACCGTGGTGGTCGGGATTCCCGACGCCTATCGCGGCGAAAGCGCCCGCGCCTACGTCACCCTGCGCCCCGGCGCGGAGCGGTTTTCGCTGGAGGAGCTGCGGGATTTTCTCGCCGACCGGCTCGGGCGTCACGAACTGCCCGCCTCGCTGGAGTTCCGCGACGCCCTGCCGCGCACCAGCGTCGGCAAGCTGTCGCGCAAGGACCTGCGCGACGAGGCGCGCGCGCAATCCTCCGCCGGCGGGTGATCGACCGATCGGCGCCGGGCGGACAGTTTGTTTCCATATCGGAGACATTCATGCAGCCGGTCCTGACCTGCCTTTTGATCCGCATCTGCTTGGCCAACAACGGGTTAAGGCTTTGTCGCTGCGGTTTTCGCAGCGCGGCGGGGCGCAAGGCGGGGCGCCGGCGCGATTGTTGGTCGGGCGGGAGTCCTGTGGCACACTCGCCGTTGCCAATTGAAACCAAAGCGTCGCACGTCGCTAACGCAGGCGCGCCGCGCCAGTCAGGATCAAGCCCCATGAAACGCCTTGCCTCAACCACCGTCGCGCTGAGCTTCGCCCTTGCGCTTGGCGCCGCCGCTCAGGACAACGCGCCCGCGGATCTGGGAAACCCGATCTCCGTGCGCCAGCACATCATGAAGAACGTGGGCGGCGCCATGAAGCTCGCGGCGATGATGGCCAAGGGCAAGACCGCCTATGATCCGCGCGTCGCCAACGCCGCCTTCCGGGTGATGAACAACGCCGCGCTCGGGATCGGCGCGAATTTCCCGGCGGGCAGCGAGACCGGGCTGGACACCACCGTGTCGCCGAAAATCTGGTCCGACGCCGCCGGGTTCCAGGCGACGCTCGCCAAGTTCCTCGCCGACACCACGGCGGCGGTGGCCGCGACGCCCGCCGATCTCGACGGGTTCCGCGTCGTGTTCGGCAAGGTCGCGGGCAACTGCAAGGCCTGTCACGAGGGGTATCGGATCAAGAAGAAGTAGCCGGGGCCTGAGGGCATGGACTCGCGTCGTCTGCTGTTCGCGGCTTTCGGGCTCGCGGCGGCGGGCGGCGTGGGCGGCTGGCTGCTGAGCGCGCCGCATCACGTGGACCCGGCGGATTTCGCCGGGATCGCCGGAAACGCCGCGCAGGGCGAGGCGGTGTTCAATGTCGGTGGCTGCGCGGCCTGCCACGCGGCGCCGGGCGCCAAGGGCGAGGCGCGGCTGGCGCTGGCCGGCGGGCGGCGTTTCGCCACCGCGTTCGGGACCTTCGTCGCGCCCAACATCTCGCCCGACCGCGCGGCGGGGATCGGCGGCTGGTCGCTGCTGGACTTCGCCAACGCGGTGCAGCGCGGCGTGTCGCCCGAGGGGCGGCACTATTACCCGGCCTTCCCCTACGCATCGTATGCGCGCATGACCGCGGGGGACGTGGCCGACCTTTGGGCCTTCATGCAGACCCTGCCGCCGGACGACGCCCCGAAGGTCGCCCATGACGTGGGGTTTCCGTTCAACGTCACCCGGGGGCTCGGGTTGTGGAAGCTGCTGTTCGCGGACCCGGACTGGGTCATGCCCGACGCCGAACTCGCCGATGCGGGCAAGGCGGAGCCCCTGCTGGCGCGGGGCCGGTATCTGGTCGAGGGGCCGGGCCATTGCGGCGAATGCCACACGCCGAGAAACCTGCTGGGCGGGTTGCAGCGATCGCGCTGGCTGCGAGGCGCGCCAGCCCCCGAGGGCAAGGGGTTCACGCCCGACATCACCCCGGCGGGCAAGGAGATCTCCGGCTGGTCCGAGGAGGACATCGCCGAATATCTGAGCTCCGGCTTCACCCCGGATTACGACAGCGTCGGCGGGGTCATGGTCGAGGTGGTCGACAATCTGGCGCGCCTGCCGCCCGAGGATCGCGCCGCGATCGCCCGGTACCTGAAGGCCCAGCCGGCAGCGGGCGGCTGAGCGCTTTCCTGCAATGGGCGCGGCCTTTCCGGCGCCGCGGATTTCAGCCGCGACTTGTCCGGGCGTCTGCGCCCGGCGCCCTTGTCGCGGCGTTGGCCAAACCGTCCCGGCGCAGGCAAGGCCTGCGCGCTGCGGCGCGCCGCAGCATCCCGGGCTTTTCGCCCGGGCGGGACGGGGCGGCGCCGGCCGTGACGCAGGTTCGGCGCCTGTCTGTCCGACCGGGGCCGGCTCAGCCCGCGGGCATCGCCGTTTCCGCCAGCCGCACCCAGTAGGAGGCGCCGAAGGGCGAGGCCGCGTCGTTGAAGTCATAGGCCGGATGGTGGCACATCGCCGTGTCGCCGTTGCCCACGAAGATGAAGGCCCCGGGGCGGGCCAGCAGCATGTAGGAGAAATCCTCGGCCCCCATCAGCGGCGGCGTGTCGGACTCCACCTTGTCGTCGCCGGCGACCTCGCGCGCCACGCGGGCGGCGAATTCGGTCTGCGCGGCATGGTTCACCGTCACCGGATAGCCGCGGATGTAGGTCGCGGTCGCCTCGGCGCCGTAGGCGCGGGCGGTGTTTTCCACAACCTGCGGGATCAGGCGCTCCATCTGGTCCTGCACCTCCGGGTCGAGCGTGCGCACCGTGCCCAGCATCTTCACGGTCTGGGGGATGACATTGCTGGCGGAGCCTTCGGTGTGCATGGTCGCCACCGTCACCACCGCCTGCTTCAGCGGGTCGAGATTGCGCGACACGATGGATTGCAGCGCGATGACGATATGGGCCGCGGCCAGCGTGGTGTCGATGCATTCATGGGGCATCGCCGCGTGGCCGCCGCGCCCGGTGACGTTGATCTCGATCTCGTCGGCGCCGGCCATCATCCCGCCGGGGCGGATGGCGAACTGGCCCACCGGCAGGTCGGGCATGTTGTGCATGCCGTAGACCTCGGTGATGCCGAAGCGTTCCATCATGCCGTCCTTGACCATGGCGTCGCCGCCGGCGCCGCCTTCTTCGGCGGGCTGGAAGATCAACGCCACGGCGCCGTCGAAATTGCGGGTCTCGGCGAGGTGCTTCGCCGCCCCGAGCAGCATCGCCGTGTGCCCGTCATGGCCGCAGGCGTGCATCTTGCCGGGCACGGTCGAGGCGTGTTCGGCGCCGGTGATCTCGGTGATCGGCAGCGCGTCCATGTCGGCGCGCAGCCCCACCACCTTGCCCGAACCATTGGCCTTGCCGCGGATGACGCCGACCACGCCGGTGCGCCCGACGCCCTCCACCACCTCGTCGCAGCCGAAGGCGCGCAGCTTTTCGGCGACGATGCCGGCGGTGCGATGCACGTCGTAGAGCAGTTCCGGATTCATGTGGAAATCGCGGCGCCATTCGGTGATCTCGTCATGGAAATCGGCGATCCGGTTGAGCACGGGCATTTTCATTGGTCCTTTTGCATGGCGCCCCGCCCCGGGGGGGGGGCGCGGGAGGCGCGGGAGGCGCGATCTAGGCCGAGAGCCGCGCGATCAGGCTGCGCATGAAGGCTTCGCCCTGATCGAGCTGGGCGATGGCGATGAATTCGTCGGGCTGATGCGCCTGCTCGATGGAGCCGGGACCGCAGATCACCGCCGAATAGCCCGCATCCTGGAACTGCCCGGCCTCGGTGGCGTAGGAGACCACGTGCAGGCCGTTGTCGCCGGTCAGCGCGCGGGCCAGCGATTCCGCCTCGCCGTCGGGTTCGCGGCGGCAGCCCGGCACGATGCCGCGCGCCTCCACCTCGATGGCGGCCTCGGGGCGGATCTTCCGGATCTCGGCCTCGAGCCGCGCCGCCTCGGCCCGGTAGCGGGCCTGCCATTCGGGCGGGCTTTCGGGCGGCACGGTGCGGATGTCGGTGGAAAAGCTGCAATCCCGGGCGGTGATGTTGCTGGCGGTGCCGCCCCTGACCAGCCCCACATGCAGCGTGGTCCAGGGCGGGTCGAAGCCTTCGGCCAGCGGGTTGGCCGCGGGGTCGGCTTCATGCGCCGCGCGGTTGTCGGCCATGCGCGCGTCCATCCAGCAGATCAGCTTCGCCGCGGTCATCACCGCCGACACGCCGGTGTGCAGGATGCTGGAATGCACCTCGAAGCCGCGCACCCTGGTGATCAGCCCCACATTGCCCTTGTGCGAGGTCACCGGTTTCATCATGGAGGGTTCGCCGACGATCACCGCAGAGGCTTTCGGCATGATCCCGGCCATGGCCTCGATCATCGGCGGGGCGCCGAGGCAGCCGATCTCCTCGTCCCGCGACAGGGCGATCTGGATCGGGCGGGTCAGCCCGGCGGCCAGCATCTGGGGGACCATCGCCAGCGCCAGCGCGTCGAACCCCTTCATGTCGCAGGTTCCGCGCCCATACAGCCGCCCGTCGCGTTCGGTGAGCGTGAAGGGATCGGTGCTCCAGTCCTGGCCCTCCACCGGCACCACGTCGGTGTGCCCCGACAGGATCACCCCGCCGGGGATCGGGGGGCCGATATGGGCGAACAGGCTGGCCTTGGTCCCGGTGTCGTCGAGATCCACATGCGCCCTGACGCCGTGGCCTTCCAGATAGGCGCGCACGAATTCGACCAGCGCCAGGTTGGATCGCGAGGACACGGTGTCAAAGCCAACCAGCTTGGCGAGCATTTCGCGCGGCGTGTATCGGGTGGACATGATGCGGCGCTCCGGTCTGCGGCGTGGGGGCTGGATTTCGCAAGGCGGGCTGACGAGGCGGGCCTCGCGGAACACTGTGCGCGGGAAGGCCCCGGGTCAAGCCCCCGGGGGCGGGCCTGGCCGCTGATCCGGGCCCGCCGCCGCGATCGGCGTTTCGCGCGGCGTTCGGCGCGCAGGCGCAAGAAAACGCGATCTGGCCGCGGACTCAGGCGCCGCCGGGCGCCGGCGACCCGCGAAATGGTTGATTTAAGAGATTGTCGGATCAATCAGGATGATGTTGACTGGCCCGCGGACAAGCAAAAACAAGCCGGGAACCGCGGTGATCAGAACAACAACAGGACCGAGGCGCGCCCGTGCCTGACGGCGCCCCCTCGGTGGAGCCGATTCTCGAAGTCGAGGATCTGGAGACCGTATTCGCCACGCGCGGCGGCGCGGTGCACGCTGTCAACGGAGTCAGTTTCACGGTGGCGCCGGGCGAATTGCTCGGGGTGGTCGGGGAAAGCGGCTCGGGCAAATCCGTCACCATGATGTCGCTGATGGGGCTGCTGCCAAGCCCGCCGGCCCGGCTTGCGGGCGGGCGCATCACTTTTGACGGGCGCGACGTGCGATCCATGACCACGGCCGAGATGCGCCGCCTGCGCGGCGGCGAGATCGGCTTCGTGTTCCAGGATCCCATGACCTCGCTCAACCCGGTGTTCACGGTGGGCTTCCAGCTGATGGAGCCGCTGCGCGAACATCTGAACCTGTCGCGCAGCGCGGCGCGCAGGCGCGCCGCGGAACTGCTGGCGCTGGTGGGCATCCCGGCCCCGGCCGCGCGGCTCAACGATTATCCGCACCAGTTTTCCGGCGGCATGCGCCAGCGGGTGATGATCGCCATCGCGCTGGCCTGCGACCCCAAGGTGCTGATCGCCGACGAACCCACGACGGCGCTGGACGTGACCATCCAGGCGCAGATCATCGAACTGATCAAGCAGCTGCGCGCCGGCGAGGCCGGCACGGCCCCCGGCGCCGATGTCGGCGCCGATGCGACCGTCGCGGCGGTGATCGGCGCGCGCATGGGAATCATCTGGATCACCCATGATCTGGGCGTCATCGCCGGCATCGCCGACCGGGTGATGGTGATGTATGCGGGGCAGGTGGTGGAATACGCCGATGTGGGCGCGCTGTTCGCCGACCCCCAGCACCCCTACACCCGCGCCCTGCTGGAAACCATGCCCAACGTGGAAGGGCCGCGCGCGGCGCGCCTGCGCTCGATCCCCGGGCAGCCGCCCAGCCTTGGCGCGCGGCCCGAAAGCTGCCCTTTCGCGCCGCGCTGCACCCATGCCTTCGATCGCTGCGCGCGCGAAAACCCCGCGCGCCGCACGGTCGGGCCGGGCCATGACGTGGCCTGCTGGTGGGATCCCGCGACAGGCGGGCCGCGCGATGCTTGACGCCGCCAGCGACGCCGCCGCCCCCGGGGGCGCGGATCCGCAGCCGCTGGTGCGGGTGCGCGGGCTGACCATGCATTTCCCGATCTACAAGGGGCTGCTGCGCCGGCAGGTGGGGCAGGTGAAGGCCGTGGACGGCGTGTCCTTCGACATTTTTCGCGGCGAGACGCTGGGACTGGTGGGCGAAAGCGGCTGCGGCAAGTCCACCGCCGGGCGGGCGGTGCTGCGGCTCTACGATCCCACGGCGGGCAGCGTCGAGATCAACGGCCAGGACATCGTGCCGGTCAGCGGCGACGCCCTGCGCCGCCTGCGCCCGAAGATGCAGATGATCTTCCAGGACCCGCAGGCCTGCCTCAACCCGCGCATGACCGTGGGCTCGATCATCGCCGAGCCGCTGGACGAGCACCGCAGGATGTCGCGCCGCGACAAGCAGGCCCGGGTGGCCGAACTGCTCGACGCCGTCGGCATGGACGAGGCCTTCGCCAACCGGTATCCGCATGAATTCTCCGGCGGCCAGCGTCAGCGCATCGGCATCGCCCGCGCCCTGGCGCTGGAGCCCGAATTCATCGTCTGCGACGAACCCATCGCCGCGCTCGACGTGTCGATCCAGGCGCAGGTGGTCAATCTGCTGGAGGATCTTCAGGATCGGCTGGGGCTCACCTATCTGTTCATCAGCCACGATCTGAGCATGGTGCGCCATCTCGCCACCCGGGTGGCGGTGATGTATCTGGGCAAGATCGTCGAACTGGCGCCGCGCGACGACCTTTACGGCGCGCCCCGCCACCCCTACACCCGCGCGCTGCTGTCGGCGGTGCCCTCGCCCGACCCGGCGCGCGAGGCGGTGCGCGAGCGCATCATCCTGCAGGGCGACGTGCCCAGCCCGGCGAACCCGCCGCCGGGCTGCAATTTCTGCACCCGCTGCCCGCAGGCCTTCGAGCGCTGCCGCGCCGAGGAACCTGAATTCAGAGATCTGGGAGGGGGACGCTTCGCGGCCTGCCATCTGCTTGACTGACGCGATCGGTCGGCGGGGGCGGTCGCAGGACACCGAACCGGAATAACCGCAGGATCCGGAAAACCGGACCGCACAACTCCAACCATCAGGGAAAATGCAAATGAAACTCGTGAAATCGCTTATGGCCGGGGCGGCCGCGCTGGCGCTCGGCGCGCCGGGCGCGATGGCCGAACGCGGCGCGGACGGCCAGCTCAACATCATCTACTGGCAGGCGGCGTCGATCCTGAACCCGTATCTGTCCGGCGGCACCAAGGATCAGGAGGCCGCCTCGCTGGTGATCGAGCCGCTGGCCCGCTACGACGAGACCGGACAGATGGTCCCCTATCTGGCGGCCGAGATCCCCACCGTCGCCAATGGCGGCATTTCCGAGGACCTGACCACCATCACCTGGAAGCTGAAGCCGGGGATCAAGTGGTCCGACGGATCGGATTTCACCGCCGAGGACGTGGTGTTCACCGGCGCCTATTGCATGGACGAGACCGGCGGCTGCCAGCAGCTGGCCAATTTCACCGATGTCGAGAAGATCGAGGCGCTCGATCCGCTGACCGTGAAGATCACCTTCGGCGTCTCCAAGCCTTTCCCCTACGGCCCCTTCGTCGGCGCTCAGGCCCCGATCATCCAGAAGGCGCAGTTCAAGGATTGCATGGGCGCCAAGGCGCCGGAATGCACCGACGCGAATTTCGGCCCGCACGGCACCGGCCCCTTCGTGGTCACCCAGTTCAAGGCCAATGACGTGGTGGTGTTCGCCGCCAACGAAAACTACCGCGACGCGGCCAAGCCGGCGTTTGCCACGGTGGTGTTCAAGGGCGGCGGCGACGCGGCCTCGGCGGCGCGCTCGGTGCTGGAGACCGGCGAATTCGACTACGCCTGGAACCTGCAGGTCGAACCCGAAATCCTCGCCCAGATGGCGACGGCGGGCAAGGGCACGGTGGTCAGCGCCTTTGGCACCTCGGTCGAACGCTTCATGATCAACCAGACCAATCCCAGCGCCGACATGGGCGACAAGCGCTCGACGCTCGAGGCCGGCCCGCACCCGTTCCTGACCGATCTGGCGGTGGTCAAGGCCCTGTCCATGGCCATCGATCGCGAGATCCTGGTCGAAGCCGGCTATGGCGCGGCGGGGCAGGTGACCTGCAACGTGCTGCCGGCGCCGGCGATCTACAATTCGACCAACAACGAAAGCTGCAAGACCCAGGACGTGGCCGGGGCCAACAAGCTGCTCGACGACGCGGGATGGGTGCGCGGCGGTGACGGGGTGCGCGCCAAGGACGGCGTGCGGCTGTCGATCCTCTACCAGACCTCGACCAATTCGGTGCGTCAGGGCACCCAGGCGCTGGTCAAGCAGATGTGGCAGCAGATCGGCGTCGAGACCGAGCTGCGCAATATCGACGCTTCGGTGTTCTTCGGCGGCGACCAGTCTTCGCCCGACACGTTCCAGAAATTCTTCGCGGACGTGGAGATGTACACCAACAATTTCGACGGCACCGATCCCGAAAAATACATGGCCAACTGGCGCTGCAAGGAAATCCCGCAGCCGTCCAACAACTGGCTGGGCTCCAACATGCCCCGCTACTGTTCGGCCGAATACGACGCGCTGGTCGCCGAGATGGGCAAGACCGCCGCGCTCGAGGACCGCGCGGCGCTGGCGATCAAGATGAATGACATGCTCATTCAGGGCGGCGCCATCATCCCGCTGATCCATCGCGGCGGCGTTTCCGCCCACGCCAACTCGCTTCAGGGCGTGCTGATGAACGAGTGGGACAGCGAGCTGTGGAACATCGCCGACTGGTCGCGCGCCAAATAGGCGCGCCGATCGGCCGTTGGCCGCAAGCCGGACGGGCGCGCCTGCGTCCGGCCGGCGGGCGATCGTGACATCTGCGGCGCGCGGGCGAAGACATCCGCGCGCCGCCACCCGAGGCAACCGCCTTCGAGGCCCATATGCTCACCTTCACCATCCGTCGCCTGGCTTTCGCCGTGCCGACGCTGCTGGTCATCAGCTTCATCATCTTCGCGCTGCTCGACCTCGCGCCCAACGATCCCACCGGCAACCTGCCGCTGACGATCCCGCCCGAGGTGCGCGAAAAGATCCGCCTCAGTCTCGGGCTCGGCGAACCGTTCCACATCCGCTACGTCAGATGGCTGGAGCAGTTCTTCATCAACGAGCCGCTCAACATCCTCGAACAATGGACCGGCGAGAGCTACGGCGACAGCGCCAACCGCCTGCGCGTGACCTCGTGGTCCACGCGCTCCCCCGTGGTCGATCTGATCGTCGAGCGCATGCCCCAGACGCTGTGGGTCGTGGGCATGTCCTATGTGGTGGGCATCGTCATCGCCATCCCCATCGGCGTGGTCTCGGCCTACAAGCAGTATTCGTGGTTCGACCAGCTGGGCACGCTGTTCTCGATGATCGGCTTTTCCATCCCCACCTTCTTCACCGGGCTGCTGGCGATCGTCGTGTTCTCGGTCTATCTGGGCTGGCTGCCCTCGATCTACGACACCACGCACGAGGTCACGGACTGGAGCAGCTTCCTGTTCCAGATCAGGCAGATGATCATGCCCACCATGGTGCTGGGCCTGTTCAACGCGGCGCAGCTCAGCCGGTTCATGCGCGCCTCGATGCTCGACAACCTCAACCAGGACTACGTGCGCACGGCGCGCGCCAAGGGCATGTCGGAAAAGGTGGTGCTGCTGGTGCATGTGCTGCGCAATTCGCTGATTCCGGTGGTCACGGTGATCGCGCTGGGCGTGCCGCAGGTGTTCGGCGGGGCGATCATCACCGAACAGATCTTTCGGGTGAACGGGCTCGGGCAATTGCTGATCGTCGGCATCCAGGGCGCCGACATCCCGCTGGTGCAGACGCTGACCTTCATCTTCGCGGTGCTGATCGTGCTGTTCAACCTGATCGCCGACATACTCTACGGCATTCTTGACCCGAGGATCCGCTATGACTGAGCCGGCGACCGAACCCGCAGGCGCAAAGGGCCTCGGCGCGCCGGTGCAGATGGCGCGGCACCGGTCCATGTGGGGCGACGTGTGGCGCCAGTTCTCCACCCACACCGGCGCGCTGGTCGGGGTCGGGGTGTTCGCCTTCGTGCTGCTGGTGGTGATCCTCGGGCCCTACATCCACAACGTGGACCCGCAGTTCCTCGATATCCGCGCCCGCAATCAGGGCATGAGCCTCACCCATCCCATGGGCACCGACAATCTGGGCCGGGACATGCTGGCGCAGGTGATCGCCGGCGGGCGGGTCAGCCTCGCCGTCGGCATCACCGCCATGCTGCTGAGCCTGATCGTCGGCGCGCTGGTCGGCGTGCTGGCGGGGTTTTTCAAGCGGCTCGACGGGCCGCTGATGCGGCTCACCGACCTGTTCCTGGCGCTGCCGCTGCTGCCGCTGCTGCTGGTCATCATCATGCTGTTCCGCGACACGCTGCGATCGGCCTTCGGGCCCGAAACCGGGATCTTCCTGCTCATCGTGTTCATCATCGGCATCACCAGCTGGATGCAGACCGCGCGCATCGTGCGCGGCGACGTGCTGGCGCTGAAGGAACAGGAATTCGTGCTGGCGGCGAAAAGCATCGGCGCCCCGTCGCGGCGCATCATCACCCGCCACATCATGCCCAACGTGATGAGCCCGATCATGGTCTCGGCGACGCTGGGCGTCGCCAACGCCATCATCACCGAAAGCGCGCTGAGCTTTCTGGGGCTGGGGTTTCCGTCGGATTTCCCCACCTGGGGGCGGCTGCTTTACGACGGGGCGAATTTCATGACCCTGACGCCGGAGCGGGTGTTCTGGCCGGGGCTGGCGATCTCGATGACCGTGCTGTCGGTCAACTACATCGGCGACGGGCTGCGCGACGCGCTGGACCCGCGCATTCGCGGCCGCTGAAGCGAACGGGAGGACCATCGGTCATGCGCGCCATATCCGTCGAGGACCCGCCCAGGAAAACCGTCACCGTGCATGGAAAATCCATGGCCTATGTCGAGATGGGATCGGGCGATCCGATCGTCTTTCAGCACGGCAACCCCACGTCCTCCTACCTGTGGCGCAACGTCATGCCCCACCTGCAGGACCAGGGCCGCTGCATCGCCATCGACCTGATCGGCATGGGCGATTCCGACAAGCTCGACGATCCGGGCCCGGACAGCTACCGCTTCGTCGAGCATCGAAAATACTGGGAGGGCGCGCTGGCCGCGCTCGGCCTGCGCGACAACGTCACCCTGGTGATCCATGACTGGGGCTCCGCGCTTGGCTTCGACTGGGCGCGCCGCCACCCGGACGCGGTGAAAGGCATCGCCTACATGGAGGCGATCGTGGCCCCGGTCCCGGGCTGGGATCTAGCGCGTCCGTCGCACCCCCCTTGAAGGCCGGGCCGAAACAACCACGTCTGGATCGCGGGGCGGTCTGTCCCGAAGGATCGGCCCGAAACGCTGGCCGAAATACCGGAAAGGGTTGTCGAATGACCGAAATGAACATCGGGATCTCCGAAGCCGACAGGCAGGCGATCGCCAAGGGTCTCAGCCGCCTGCTCGCGGATTCCTACACCCTGTATCTGCAGACCCACAACTTTCACTGGAACGTCACCGGGATGCGGTTTCGCGAACTGCATCTGATGTTCGAGGAGCAGTATACCGAGCTTGCCATCGCCGTTGACGAGATCGCCGAGCGGATCCGCACCCTCGGCGCCCCGGCCCCCGGCACCTTCAAGGCCTTCGCGGCGCTGAGCGCGATCCGCGAGGTCGACGGCACGCCTCCGGCGGCGGAGATGGTGGCCATTCTGACCAAGGGCCACGAGCAGGTGGTCAACACCTGCCGCGACGTGCTGGGCGTGGCCCAGAAGGCGGGCGACGAATCTTCGGTGTCGCTGATTTCCGACCGCATGCGGCTGCACGAGAAAACCGCCTGGATGCTGCGCTCCATGCTGTAGGCGCCGCCCCCGCCGCCCGCTCTCCCCCCCCTCCGCCCCGAGGCGCTGTTGCGCTTCGGGTCGGGGGGCGGGGGGCGCGCCGTGATCGACGCCGGTTTTCCCGCGCGCCCCGGCGATCTGCCGGCCGACGCCTTCGTCAATCCCGCCTTGCCCCGTCGCTCGCCTTGCCCCGTCGCCCGCCTTACCCCGCCGCCAGCCGCGCCTGCGCGATGCGCGCCATCAGCGAGGCGCCCAGCGGCAGGATATCGTCATCGAACTGGAAGCCGGGATTGTGCAGCGGCACGTCGTGGCGCTGGCCGAGGGTGAAATAGGCGCCCGGCGCCGCCTTCAGCATGTCGGCGAAATCCTCCGATCCGGTGACCGCCATGTCATGCACCAGCACCTGATCGGCGCCCGCCACCGCGCGCGCCACGTTCGCCACCTCGCCCGCCAGTTCCGCGTTGTTTTCCAGCACCGTGAAGATGTCGCGGATGTCGGCCTCGATCTCGACCCCGTAGGCCAGCGCCTGCCCGGCGCAGATGGCGCGCATGCGTTCGCGCATGACGTCGCGCACCGCATCCGAGAAGAACCGCATGGTGCCCGACACCACGGCCTCGTCGGGCAGCACGTTGTAGGCGCCTCCGGAATGGATCTGGGTCACCGACAGCACCGCCGCGTCATTGGGCGCCAGATCGCGGCTGACCACGCTTTGCAGCGCCTGCACCAGCCCGGCGGCTGCGAGGACGGCCTCCTTCGCGTGCTGGGGCGAGGCCCCGTGCGCCCCGACGCCCGTGATCTTCAGATCGAAGAAATCCGCCCCCGCCATGGCCACGCCGGGATTGATCCCGACCTCGCCCGCCGGGGTGTAGGGGGAATTGTGCAGCCCGTAGACCTCGTCGCAGGCAAAGCGCTCGAACAGCCCGTCGGCGATCATGGCCCGGGCCCCGCCAAGGCCTTCCTCGGCGGGCTGGAAGATCACCGCCACGGTTCCGGCGAAATCGCGGGTTTCCGCCAGGTGCCGCGCGGCGCCCAGCAGAATGGCGGTGTGCCCGTCATGGCCGCAGGCATGCATCACCCCGGGATTCT
The DNA here is from genome assembly GCF_056449545.1 of Oceanicella sp. Classification (NCBI taxonomy): domain Bacteria; kingdom Pseudomonadati; phylum Pseudomonadota; class Alphaproteobacteria; order Rhodobacterales; family Paracoccaceae; genus Oceanicella; species Oceanicella sp. Next base: position 57,959 of record NZ_JBWOMN010000139.1, read on the forward strand.
GCGACCGATAGGGCAGGTTGGTGCATTCCTCGATGGGCAGCGCGTCCATGTCGGCGCGCAGCCCGACCATGCGCCCCGGGCCGCCCTTGCCCTCGATGATGCCGACGACGCCGGTGCCGCCGACGCCGCGATGGGTTTCGACGCCCCAGCTTTCCAGCAGGTCGGCGACGATGCCCGAGGTGCGGATTTCCTGAAAGCCCAGCTCGGGATGGGCGTGGAGGTCGCGGCGAATGGCGGTCAGGTCCTCGGCGCGGGCGGCGATCTGGTCGATGAGCTTCATGGGGCGTCCTGATTGTCTTGAGGAAAGTCTGGCGAGTCGGCCGCATGATCCTGCGCGAATCGCACCGCGGCAAGCGCGGCGTTGGTCTGGGCGCGGCGCAGGCGGGCGAAGGCGGGGCCGCGCAGGGTTTCGTCCGGGGCCTCGGTGATCAGCGTCACCGGGAACATGGCGCGCGCGTCCTCGGCGGCGACAACGGCGAAGTCGCGGCGGATCTCGAAGGCCGGGTCCGGGATGTAGGCGCGATAGCGCGCAAGCTGCGCGCGGTTGAAGGCCGTCAGATCGGCGTCGCCGGCCAGCGCCGCGATCACCGCGTCAAGCAGGCGCGCGCCGACGCCGCCCCAGCCGGGATGATGGCGCAGGATCAGGAAGAACCCCCGCGGCAGCATCCAGTCGGCGAAACCTTCGGGCACGTAGCCGGTGAAGGGGCGGATCCACTCATGCGCCGGGCAGCCATGCAGGTTCACATGCAGCCACGGGTCGGCGGCGGCGCGCACATGCCGGCGGATGTCGGCCTCGCCCCCCGGTGGCGCCCATTCCAGATCGGCGCCCGAGGCGGTGTAGCGGGCGGCGTGATGCATGTGCAGCGGCGCCGCGCGGCAATAGTCGAGATAGAGCGCGTAGCCGTCCGGGTTCTCCATGGGCGAGACCGCGACCGCCCGCCCCTCGCGCGCCAGCACGGCGCCCGCCGCCAGCGCCCCGGGCGGGCCGGTGGGTTCGTTGGCGTGCTGGCCTGCCGAGATCAGCGCCGCCCGGCGCCGCCCGCGCGGCGCGCCGTCCCGCGCCGCCAGCAGCCGCGCGGCCACC
>NZ_JBWOMN010000140.1:0-39940 GCF_056449545.1 Oceanicella sp.
CTCGACAGTCCCGACATTCTGGCGATCAAGGGGCTGGGTCAGTTCAAGCGGTTTGACGCCGCAAGCCAGTTCCGCGAACTGATCGAAAACTGGAGCATCAGCGACTTTCACATCGAGGATGCCCGCGCAGAGCCGGATGCGGCACTTGCAGAACATCTCAGCGCGACGGGAGACAACCTGGCGCTGTATGCGCAATACCTTCAGGAAGAACACCCGAACGCCTACAAGGAAGTGCTGCAAAAAATGGCGACCCGGGTTCCCGGCATCGCCGGCGTGGAAACCGAATCCACCGATGACGGACGGGTGTTTCTGCGTTTCCGCGACGAGGCGTTCGAGAAAACTTTCATCGCCCGCGCCGTTTCAGACGGCACCATCAAGATATTCGCCTATCTCGCGTTGCTGCATGACCCGGACCCGCACCCGCTTCTTGGCGTGGAAGAGCCGGAAAACTACCTGTATCCCATGCTTCTTGACGTGCTGGCCGAAGAATTCGCCGCTTATGCGGAGCGACGCAAGGGCCAAAGTCAGGTTTTCGTCACGACCCATTCCCCGGATTTCCTGAATGCAGTGGAATTGCAGTCAATCTACTGGTTGGAAAAATCAGGCGGTTTCAGCACATTGCATCGCGCAGCTGACAACGAGCAGATAAAGGATTTCGTCAATCAGGGCGATCTTCCCGGATGGCTGTGGCGACAGGGCTTGTTCGAGGGCGTTGATCCTTGAACAACCTGGCGATCTTCACTGAAGAGCCCTCGATGAAGGCTGCGCTGGAAAACATCCTGCCAAATTGCGGCGTCGATAGGGATCATGTGAGAATCATCCCCCACCAAGGGGTCAGCGACCTGGAGGGAAGCCTCTGCAACAAGCTCAGAGCCTGGGGCGATCCGAACGCCCGGTTTCTGGTCCTGAGAGACAACGATCGGGGCGACTGCAAAGAGCGAAAAGCCAAATTGCTCGACATCATTGAACGAACGGGCAAGGGGGATCGCAGCCGGGTGAGGATCGTTTGCCAGGAACTGGAAGCCTGGTTTCTCGGCGATGTCACCGCGCTCCGGCGCGCAGGACTCCTGAAGACGAAGGGCGTTCCAGCGGTGCTTCGCGGTGATCCGGATGCCGTTCCATACCCCGCGAGGGTGTTGAAGACATTTGATGCCGCCTATCAAAAAGTATCCGGCGCCCGAAAAATTTCGGCATATCTTGACCCGAAAAACAACCGGTCCACGAGCTTTCAGCAAACCATAACCGCAATCTGGCGGCTTACGCGGTAAGGTCTCCCCATGCGCGCTGGCGACACGTGGATCGGACAGCTTCTGGCGCCCGCGCAGTTTCCGGCCACGGATCGGCTGTTTCGAGAACAGGTTCATACATGCGCTTTGCCGCCATCTTCCGCCCGCTCGCCGTCATGACCGGCCTTGCCACGCCCCTTGCCGCGACGCTTCAGGCGCAGGAGGCCGGCTTTGGCCTCGATCATCTCTCCAGCCGGCGCATCAGCGATCAGGCTCAGGGGTTCATGGAACCCTCCGGGCTGACGCTCGCCGCCAAAGGCGGGGGGCTGTGGGCGATCAGCGACGAGACGCTGGCGGCGTTTCGGCTCGATTCCGACGGACGAATCAGCGATTCGATCCGGCTGCCGCCGCTCGACATCGTCGATATCGAGGGCATTGCGCTCGACGCCGCCGGCGAAACCCTGCTGATGGCGCTGGAGAGCGAACTGGCGATCCTCGCCATCGGCGTGCGGCCGGGGCGCAAGCCGACGCTGCACCCGCTGGCGCTGATGGCGGGCTACGCGGCGGTCGCGGACAAGCTCGGGCGGCGCGAGAACAAGGGCCTCGAAGGCATCGCCGTCGACCGGCGCAGCGGCGAGATCTATCTGGTGAACGAGACCGCGCCGCGCCTGCTGCTGCGGATCTCGGCGGATCTGACGACGATTCTGGACCATCGCGAACTGACCGCGGCGGCCGGATTCGCGGCGCCCGGGATCAGCGATCGCAAGCTCGACGTGTCGGGCGTCGCCCATGACCCGACCCGCGACCGACTGTGGATCGTAAGCGACGAGGGGTCGCGGGTTTTTGTCTACGACTGGGCCGCGAATCGCGCCGAAAGCGCGCCGCTGGTCTGGACCGGCAAGAAGGGCGAGAAACCGGTGAAGAACGCCGAGGGCGTGGCGTTCGACCCGGAGGCGGGGCGGCTCTACGTGGTCACCGACGACAAGAGGAAATCCCGCCTCCACGTCTACGCGATCCGCTAGACGCCGGCGTCAGCGCCGCATCAGCGCGTCGCGCAGGTCGCGCAGGCGCCACAGCCGGTCGGCGAAAGGCAGGAACCACGGGTCGCCGCGATGCCACCAGCGGCTGGGGAAGCCGGAGCGCGCGAAGGCGGTCTCGCCCTCTGGATCGCCGAGGATCATCAGCGCCGCCTTGTGGCCCAGATACGGCGCCATGGCGTTGCCGCTGCCCGAATAGCCCATGGCGTGCCACAGATCGCCGATGCGCCCGGCATTGGGCAGGAAATCGAAGGTGAAACCGGTGAGCCCGCGCCAACTGTGGCTGAACGCCACTTCGCCGAGCTGCGGGAATATCTGCGCCAGCAGCGCGGCGAGCTGCGCGCGCGCCGTGGATTCCGCCACGTCGCACAGCGCCGCGCGCCCGCCGAACACGATGCGCGTCCCGTCCGGCGAGGGCCGGTAGTAGCAATGCCGGTCGCGTGATTCCACCACCATGCGGCCCGCGGGAAACAGCGCGCGCACGCGATCGGCGCCCAGCGGTTCCGTCGCCACGATGAAGCTTGGCACAGGCACGATGCGGCGCGCCAGCATGGGCGCCGGGCAGACGCCGGGCATCGCGGTGTAGCCGTTGGTGGCCATCAGCACGGCGCCGGCGCGCACCGTCCCGCGCGGGGTCTCGACCGCCAGCCCGCCGCGCTCGCGGCTGACGGCAAGCGCCGGCAGGTCGCCATGCACCTGCGCGCCGGCGCGAATCGCCGCGCGCAGCAGCCCGGCGACGTATTTCGCCGGGTTCAGCGCGCCATGACCGGGATAGACCACGCCGCCGGCGTAAAGGTCGCTGGCCACCTGTTCGCGCTGGCGGGCGCGGGGGATCATCTCGGCCTCCAGCGGGATCAGCGATTGCAGCTGGTCCAGCTCCCATGCGGCGGCGTCATAGGCGCGCCGCGTCCACAGCCCGCGAAACCGGCCGCAGGCGCGATAGTCGCAGGCGATGCCTTCCTCGGCGATCAGGGTCCGGGCGAAGGCGGTGGACTCCAGATGCGCCTCGCGCAGCATGCCGATGGCGGCGTCGCGCCCGAAACGCGCCTGCATCTGCGCGAATCCCATGCGGTGGCCGCCGCCCAGCATGCCGCCGTTGCGCGCGCTGGCCCCGGCGCCCGGCGCCCCGGCGTCGAGCGCCAGCACCGCGCGCCCGTGGCGCGCCAGCGTGCGCGCCGCCGACAACCCGGTGAGCCCGGCGCCGATCACCGCCACGTCGACCGAGGCGGGCGGCGCCGCGGCGGGGGGCGCGGCCGGGGCGCCTGCGTCCTCCCACCAGAACGGCGTCTCGCGGATCACCGGTCGCGCCGGGGCGATCGCGGCCCGATGCCGGATGCGGCGGTCAATCTCAAGCTCAAGGCGCTCTCCCCATGCGATCCCGCGCGTGTCGCGATTCGGTCAATGATCCCCGCCTGCGCCGCCAATCGCAATGCTTTCGCAGCCACCCGTCTCGGGGGATCGCTTTCCTCCCGCCGCCGCCCGCGCTACCCTGCGGCGTCCCCCCGGCGCGCACCGGATGACAGTCGGCAAACACAGAGAGCGCCCATGACAGCCAGCCCGCCAATGCCGATTGCGACCAACGCGCCGACCGGCCCGGCCCGGCCATGAGCCGCGATGAAACCCCGCTGGCCGGCTGCATGCGGCTGGCGTCGCGCTGGCGCTGGAACCTGATGCTCGGCCTGGCGCTGTTCGTGATGCTGGCGCCGCCGTTTCTGGAGACATGGCGCTACAAGGAGCTGATCGAAAGCACGGCCTTTGCGCTGATCGTCGCGGGCGGCATCCATGCCGCGCGGCCGCCGCGGCTGATGGCTGCGGCAGGCTGGCTGCTGACCGCGATCCTGCTGGCGATGATCGCGCTGCGGTTCATGGGCCACGGCGCCGGGCTGGCGACGCCGATGCTGGCGATCACCGGCGGCCTCGGGATGATGGTGCTGGTGCGGGTGTTCCGCGAACTGTTCGCCCCCGAAATCCATGATCCCGAGCACCTGACCGGCGCGGTTTTCGGCTATCTCATGCTGTCGCTGGTCTGGGCGCTGTTCTACATCCAGCTGGAAATCTGGCAGCCCGGATCCTTCAGCCTGCCGGCCGGCGAGGACGACATGGGCGGGCTGATGGTGTATTTCAGCCTGGTGACCATCACCACGCTCGGCTATGGCGACATCGCGCCCGCCGCCCCGCTGGCGCGGATCTGCGCCGGGCTGGAGGCGGCGCAGGGCACGCTCTACATCGCCATCCTGATCGGCCGGGTGGTGAGCGCGCTGCGGCTCCCCAAGCGCTGACGCGGCGCGCCGCCGATGACGGGCCGGACCCCGACGTCGGCCGGTCGCGGGCGTCGGCGCATGATGCCAGGGCATCGCATTTTGCGTAGGGCGGATCCCGATCCGCCATTGGCCGCGCCGATCACTGCGGGCGCAGGCGGATCAGGTTCGACAGCCGCGCGACGGCGGCGCGCGACAGCGTTCCGCAGCGGGCGACCAGGCCCATCTCCCCGGTCGCCTCGCAGAAATCAAACGAACCCATGTCGAGGTTGAGCGCCATGCGCGGCGCGTGGCTTTCAAGCAGCGCGGCGGCGGCGTCATGCAGCGTCAGCAGGCGCGCGCCGCTGTCCCAGACCCCCATGGCGCCGTCCGCGGTCTGGAAAAGCAGCCGGCGGCGGGCGCGCGGCGCGTCCGCCACCGGGCGCAGATCAAGCGCGCCGTCATTGATCAGCAGATGCGATTGCAGCGCCGAGACGCCAAGCCGATGCGCCTGCGCCGCGAAGGCCAGCCGCCCCTTCAGCGATCGCAGATCGTGGCGCAGGCCATCCAGCGGCGCGGCGCGCACCGCGGCGATCGTCGCGGCGCCGCGCGCATCGACGATCAGCAGCCCGTCCATGCGCGCCAATTCCAGACTGACGCGGGTTCCGCGATGGATGAACACGCCCACCGGCTTGGGCAGGGCCTCGCCGCGCGTGTCGGCGCCGGTATAGGCCCCCGTGACGGTCAGCGCGCCCGCTTCGAGGCGTGCGCCGACGCGGGCCGCATCCTCGGGCAGCAGCAGGATCTCGATGCGCGGCGCGCAGGCCGCGAACAGGATCTCGGGCGCCGGGGCGATGCAGGCGGCGGCGGGCCGCGCGGCGTCCTCCGGGCCGCCGGCGGCGGCCCGGGTCAACGCAAGCAGCGCCAGCAGCGCCCCGCCGGCGCGCCGCCGCCCCGGGGTCACCCCGGCGACATGCCGCGCAGGCGCTCGGACCGGCGGCGCAGCAGCTCCAGCACCGTGAGCAGGATCACCGACAGCGTCACCAGGATCGTCGCCACCGCGAGAATGGTCGGCGAGATCTGCTCGCGCAACCCGGTGAACATCTGCCAGGGCAAGGTCTTCTGCCCCGTGGATCCCACGAACAGCACCACGACGACCTCGTCGAACGAGGTGATGAAGGCGAACAGCGCGCCCGAGATCACCCCGGGAAGGATCAGCGGCATCTGAATCTTGAAGAAGGTGCGCACCGGCCCCGCGCCCATGTTGGCCGCGGCGCGCACCAGGCTCCGATCGAAGCTCACCAGCGTGGCGGTGACGGTGATGATGACGAAAGGCGTGCCCAGCGCCGCATGGGCGAGGATCACCCCCAGATCGGTGCCCTGCAGGCCGATGCGCGAATAGAAGAAATACATCCCCGCGGCCGAGATGATCAGCGGCACGATCATCGGCGAGATCAGGATCGCCATGATCGCGCCCTTGAACGGCATCTTGCCGGAACTGAGCCCGATGGCCGCCAGCGTGCCGAAGGACACCGACAGCAGCGTCGCCCAGGGCGCGATCCACAGCGAATTGCGCAGCGAGGACTGCCAGTCCGAGCTTTCGAAGAAATCGATGTAGTGTTCCAGGCTGTAGCCCGCCGGGTCGAGGCGCAGCATTTCCGGCGTGAAGGTGAAATAGGGCAGCGCGTTGAAGCTGAGCGGGATGATGACGATGATCGGGAAGATCAGGAAGAAGAAGATCAGCCCGCAGATCACCCGGAACGAATAGTACCAGGTGCGCTGCGCGGGGCTGGCATAGGGAGGAAGCTGGCTCATGAGATCACCCCAGTTTCACGTTGTCGATGCCGACCATGCGGTCGTAGACCCAGTAGAGCAGCATCACCACCGCCAGCAGGATCACCCCCAGCGCCGAGGCGAGGCCCCAGTTCAGGCTTGACGAGATGTGATAGGCGATGCGGTTGGAAATGAAGGTGCCCGAGGTGCCCCCGACCAGCGCCGGCGTGATGTAGTAGCCGATGGCCAGGATGAACACGAGGATCGACCCGGCGCCGATCCCCGGCACGCTTTGCGGGAAATACACCCGCCAGAACGCCGTCCAGTCATTGGCGCCCATGGATTTCGCCGCCCGCAGATAGGTGGGCGGGATGGTCTTCATCACCGAATACAGCGGCAGGATCATGAAGGGCAGCAGAATATGGGTCATGGCGATGATGGTGCCGGTCTGGTTGTTGATCAGCACCAGCCGGTTGGCGTCGTCCACGATCCCGACCCAGACCAGCAGGTCGTTGATCACCCCCTGTTGCTGCAACAGCACCTTCCAGGCCGATGTTCGCACCAGCAGCGATGTCCAGAACGGCAGCAGCACCAGGATCATCAGCATGTTGGCCGAACGCATGGGCAGGTTGGCCAGCAGCCAGGCGATCGGGTAGCCCAGCAGCAGGCAGGACAGGGTGATGGCGATCGACAGGAACATGGTGCGCCCGAACAGCAGCAGGTAGATCCGATCGGACTCATCCTTCATGCGCACCCCGTCGGCGTCGCGCTGCATGTCCAGCGCCGACAGGAAATACCCGTCGGTGTAGCGCGGCGAGAACCGTTTCAGCACGCGCCAGGTCTGCGGCGCGCCCCATTTCTTGTCGACCTTGAGAAACTGCTCCTTCAGGGGCTGCTCGGGATCCATGCGCTTCACCTTGCGCCCGGTCTTGCGAAACAGCGACGAGATGCCGGTGGATTCGTAGTTCAGCCGCGACCCGAGCCGGGTGTGGGTTTTTTCCTTCACCGCGACCTTGAGGTCGTCATAGAGCGCCGCGAAGACCGGTTCGCCCGGGATCTCGTCGCCCAGCGAATCCCAGCCGGCCAGCGCCTGCACGGTTTCGGGCAGCGTTTTCTCGACGATGTCGTTTTCGACCGATCGGAACAGCATGTCCGCGATCGGCGCGATGAAGGCCAGCAGGATGAACGCCAGCAGCGGCGCCACCAGCAGGAAGGCGCGGATTTTCTGGCGCCGCTCGGCGCGTTTCAGCGACAGCTTGAGCGGCGTGCCGTCCGCCGCCAGCATCGGCCCGTCATTGACGCTTGAATCGGTCATTCCACCCCCTCGACCAGCACGATGTCGCTTTCGCTGGCGCCCAGCCGTATTTGCAGATTTTTCTGATATTCGTCGCAGTCATAGGCTGCGCGCGCCGTGGCGTAGTCGGGGAATTCGATGATCACGTGGCGTTCCTTCATCGGTCCCTCGGGGGCATGGGCGGCGCCGCCGCGCACCAGGAATCTGCCGCCGTATCTGGCGAAGATCTCCGCGTTTCGGGCGACGTAGCCCGCATAGGCCTCCGGCGCCGTCACCGTGACATGTCCGACGATGTAGCCCTTTGCCATGCGTCCCGCGTCCCTGATGCCCGGCGTTTCTGCCGTCCGGTTTTTCGTCGCCCGGTTTTTTTCGTCGCCCGGTTTTTCGTCGCCCGGTTTTTTTTCGCCGCCCGGTTTTTTTCGCCGCCCGGCGTTTCTGCGCGGTGTCGCTGTCGCCCGGGTCGCTGTCGCCTTGTGCGGGCCGGGCGTCGCCGCCCGGCCCCGTCGCGTTGCGCCGTCAGGCGCTTACTTGGCCAGCCAGGCCTGGAACTTGGCGTCCAGGTCGTCGCGGTAATCGGCCCACCATTCGTAGTTGTAGAGGAAGGTGTTCTTGGCGTTTTCCGGATCGGTCGGCATGTGCGGCGCCATGTCGATGCCGAGCGTGGCGTGCTTGCCGACCAGCGGCGCCGACGATTTGCGCGCCGGGCCGTAGGAGATGTATTTCGCCTGATCCGCCAGCCGCTGCGTGTCGGTGGCGAAATAGACGTAGTCGAGCGCCGCCTTCTGGCGCTCCGGGCTCAGGCCGGCGGGAATGATCCAGCCGTCGAGGTCGAACACCTGCGCGTCCCAGAGCATGGCGACGGGCTGCTTCTGCTCCTCGATCAGCGCGAACAGGCGACCGTTGTAGGTGGAGCCCATCACGACTTCGCCGTCGGCCAGCAGCTGCGGGGTCTCGGAGCCCGAGGACCACCACACCACCGCGTCCTTGATGGTGTCGAGCTTGGCGAAGGCCTGCTTCTGACCGGCTTCGGTCTCGAGCACGTCATAGACCTTGTCCTTGGGCACGCCGTCGCAGAGCAGCGCCCACTCCATGTTGTTGATCGGGCGTTTTTCCAGCGCGCGCTTGCCGGGGAATTTTTCCAGATCGAAGACCGCGCAGACCGAGGTCGGGGCCTCGGACACCTTGTCGGTGCGATAGCCGAAGGTGGTCGAATAGACGATCTGCGGGATGAAGCATTCCGAGACCAGCAATTCGCCGAAATCCTCGCGCGCCGAGGTGCCGTCGGGCGCCGGGGCGAGCTGGGTGTCGGGGTCGATCTCGATGGCCAGGCCTTCGTCGCACAGCCGCATGGCGTCGGCGGCGACCACGTCCACCACGTCCCAGGTGACGTTGCCCGCCTCGTTCATGGCGCGCAGCTTGGCCACCGCCTCGGCGGAGCTTTCGTCGTTGATGATGGTCACGTCCGGATGCGCCGCCATGTAGGGGTCGTGATAGGCGGCCTTCTGCGACGCGGAATAGGCGCCGCCCCATGACACGATGGTCATCTCCGCGGCGCTCGCGGTCGATGCAGCAACGCCTAGAACGGCGGCGCTTGCAACAAGCAGGTTAAGTTTCATCAGGATACTCCCGTTGTTGGACCCGAAAGGCGTATGCGTCGCGTCCGCCCTCGGGTTGGGGGCGGCGCGTGTCCGTCAGGCCGTCAGCCCGCGTCGAGCGCGCGACAGTCTTCGGCCCGCCAGGAAAGCGTTGTGGTCTCGCCCACGTTCAGCGCCGCGTGGTCTGATGAATTGGGCATCTTGACGATGAATTCGTCATTGCCGTGCACCATCATCCGGCAGCGGATGTGATCGCCGAGATAGATCAGCTCCAGCACCTTGCCGCTCACCGAGTTGAAATCGGCCTTGGCGCCGATCTCCACCCGTTCCGGGCGCAGCGACAGCTGGGTGCGCGCGCCGACGCCCTCGATGTTCACCGCCAGCGCGCGGGCGGTCTCGCCATTGTCGAATTCGACCGTGGCGATGTCGCCGTTGACCTCCTTCACCTTGGCCACCAGGCGGTTGTTCTCGCCGATGAACTGGGCGACGAAGGCGTTTTCCGGGCGTTCATACAGATCCGCCGGCCCGGCGAGCTGCTGGATGCGCCCATCGTCGAACACCGCGATGCGGTCGGACATGGTCAGCGCCTCGGACTGGTCATGGGTGACGTAGACCACCGTGACCCCGAGACTGTCGTGGATATGCTTGATCTCATACTGCATCTGTTCGCGCAGCTGCTTGTCGAGCGCGCCCAGCGGTTCGTCCATCAGCACCAGCTCGGGGTCGAAGACCAACGCGCGCGCCACCGCGATGCGCTGCTGCTGCCCGCCCGAAAGCTGCGCCGGGCGCCGGCCGCCGAAGGCGCCCATCTGCACCATGTCGAGCGCCCGCTTGACCTTGGCCTCGATCTCCGCCTTGCCCATCTTGCGCACCTGCAGCGGAAAGGCGAGGTTCTCGGCGATGGTCATGTGCGGAAACAACGCGTAGTTCTGGAACACCATGCCGATGCCGCGCTTGTGGGGCGGCACGCTGTTGATGGGCTTGCCGTCCAGCTTGATCTCGCCATGGGTGGCGGTCTCGAACCCGGCCAGCATCATCAGGCACGTGGTCTTGCCCGACCCCGACGGGCCGAGCATGGTCACGAATTCGCCCTTGCCGATCCTGAGATTCAGATCCTTGACTACGAGAATCTCGCCGTCATAGCTTTTCTGAACATGCTCGAATTCGACGAAAGCGTCGTTGTCTGCGGTCATGGAGTTTCCCTGTCAGCGTTGCGCGCTTTGGATCGCCCTTGATCGCCCAGGCCTCCAGCGTCGTTCGTTGCTGCAAGATAACCACAGGCGGGAAGCGGCGCACAAGCCCTTCGCGCGATATTCGCAATCTGAAAACGACGGCGGACAAGGCGAAACCGACATGACCGCGCCGGCGCGCCGTTCACGGTTCTGTGGTCGCGCCGGGCGATGGCGGCGGTTGACGGCTGATTCCGCCCGTGCGGTTATTCGACTTCCGCAACCCGGAGGGATCCATGGATCGACTGAGCGAGCTTGAGGCCTTCGTGCGCGTCGTGGATCAGGGCGGCTTCACCGACGCGGCGCGCAAAATGAGCGTGTCCAAATCGGCGGTGTCCAAGAATGTCGCGGCGCTGGAGGACCGGCTGGGCGCGCGGCTGCTGAACCGCACCACGCGCCGCGTCAGCCCCACCGAAATCGGGCTCGCCTTCTACGACCGCGCCATCCGCGTGCTGCGCGAGGCCCGCGAGGCCGACGCCATGGTGTCGGCCATGCAGGACGCGCCGCGCGGCGAATTGCGCATATCCGCCCCGGTCAGCTTCGGGGTGCGCGCGCTGTCCCCGGCGGTGGCGGCGTTTCTGGAAAAATACCCCGACATCTCGGTGCACATGGTGCTGGACGACCGGTTTGTGGAATTGGTGGCCGAGGGCTTCGACCTGGCGATCCGCATCGGGCAGCTGCCGGATTCCAGCCTGCGCGCGCGCAAGCTGGCGGATGTGCAGGGGATGATGGTGGCCTCGCCCGCCTATGTGGCGCGCCACGGGGCGCCGGCGAAATGGCAGGATCTGGCCGATCACAACCTGCTGCATTATTCCAATCTCAGCTCCGGGAATTTCTGGCGCCTGACCGGCGCGGGCGGCGAGGAACGCCAGATTCGCGCCGTCGGCCGGCTCACCGTGAACAACGGCGACGCGCTGCGCCTGGCCGCCGAGGCCGGGCTGGGGATCGCCGCCGGGCCGGATTTCATCCTCGGCGAGGCGCTGGCCGCCGGGCGGCTGGTGGAGGTCCTGCCCCAGTCGCGCCGCCCGCCCTTCGCCGCCTACGCGGTCTATCCCGAAGGCCGCTTCCCGCAGCCCAAGCTCCGGGTGTTCATCGATTTCGTGGTCGATTGGCTGAAGGAAACCCCGCCCGGCGACAGCTGAACGCCCGGCGAACCACGAACCACGAACCACGAACGACCCGCGGGGGCGAGTCAGACGTGCTGGCCGCCGTTGATCTCGATCTCCACCCCCGACACGTAGGAGCTTTCCGATGTGCAGAGAAAATAGATGGTGCGCGCCACTTCCTCGGGCTGGCCGAGGCGGCGCAGGGGGATTTCGCGCACCAGCTCCTCGGTGCCCGGCGACAGGATCGCGGTCTCGATCTCGCCCGGCGCGATGGCGTTGACCCGCACCCCGAGCGGGCCGAAATCATGGGCCATTTCCCGGGTCAGCGCCGCCAGCGCCGCTTTCGAGGTCGCATAGGCCGCGCCCGCGAAGGGATGCACCCGGCCGCCGGCGATCGAGGTGACGTTGACCACCGCCCCCTGCGCCGCGGTCAGTTCGTCCTTCAGCCCGCGCGCCAGCACCACGGGGGCGAAGAAATTGACATGGAACACCTGCCCCCAGGTGCGCAGGTCGGTGTCGAGCGTGTTGAGCCGCGCGCCCTCCTCGCCCTTGGGCGAGATGCCGGCATTGTTCACCAGCGCCTCCAGCTTGCCGTTCTTCAGGCGCCTGCGCACCCGCTCCACCGCCGCCATGGTCGAATTGGGATCGGAAAGATCGACCTGGATGTGGTCCTCCTCGCCCTCCATCCACGGGCAATCCTCGGGGAAGGGCTGACGCGAGCAGGTGATGACCCGCCACCCCGCCGCCGAGAACCGCTTGGCGGTGGCGTGTCCGATGCCCCGGCTGGCGCCGGTCATCAGCAGGGTTCTGCGGTCAGGCATCTTTTTTTCTCTCCATCGGGCGAATCGCGTCGCGCGGCATTTGGCGCAGCATCGCCCCCGCGGCGCAAGGGCGCCCGCGCCGTCAGGGGTTGAGCCGCGTCACCGTCCAGTCCCGCCCCTGCGGGTCCGGGCGCGTCCAGCGGAACCGGTCATGCAGGCGGTGGTCGCCATCGGCCCAGAATTCGATCTCCAGCGGCCGGATGCGGTAGCCCCCCCAGTGCGGCGGACGCGGCGGGTTCAGCAGATGCCGGGCGCTGACCCTGGCCACCTCGGCCATCAGATGCCCGCGCGAGGCCAGCGGCCGCGACTGCGCCGAGGCCCAGGCCCCGAGCCGGCTCGGCAGCGAACGCGAGGCGTAGTATTCATCCGCCTGCGCGCCGCCGACCTTTTCGACCACGCCGCGCGCGCGCACCTGCCGGCGCAGGCTTTTCCAGTGCAGCACCAGCGCCGCCTTGGGGTTGGCGGCCAGCTCCTCGCCCTTGGCGCTGGCGTAATTGGTGTAGAACACGAAGGCGCCGCCGGATTCAAAGGGCTCGATCTCCTTGAGCAGCACCATGCGCACATCGGGCATGCCGCGCGCGTCGGCGGTGGCGAGCGCCATGGCGTCCGGGTCGTTGGGTTCGCGCGCGCCGGCCTCCGCCAGCCAGGCCTGCGCCAGCGCGAAAGGATCGTCGCCGGCGAACTTGCCGCTGCGTTTTTCGGTCTCGGTGATGATCGGCTTGACGATGTTCATTCCCGGCCTCCTTCCGGTTTGCCCGTTCGCGGGGTCTTGCCCGATCCCCTGCCCAACCCCTTTCGCGGCGTCGCGGCGCGGTCAGGCGGTCGGCGTGCCGCCCGCCAGCACCTCGCGAAACGCCGCCGCGTCGAGATTGCCGCCGCTCAGGATCACCCCGGCGCGCTTGCCGGCAAGCCCGTCCCTTTCCGCCAGCAATGCGGCCAGCGGCGCAGCGCCGGCGCCCTCGGCGACGTTGTGGGTGTCGCTGAAACAGATGCGCATGGCCTCGGCGATCGCGTCCTCGGACACCCGCGCCACCCGCGCGGCGCCGCGCAGGATGATCTCCAGCGCCTCGGGCGAGGGGCTGCGGCAGGCCATGCCGTCGGCGAAGGTCGGGGCCGCGGCGGTTTCGACCACCCGCCCCGCCGCGAAGGATTGCGCGTAGCAGTCGGCGGCGGCGGCGACCACGCCGACGATCTCGGTCTTCAGCCCCAGCAGGTCGCGCGCCTCGATCAGCCCGCACAGGCCCGACCCCATGCCGATGGGCGCATAGACCACGTCGAGCGGCGGCGCGCTGCGAAAGAATTCCAGCGCGTAGGTGGCGACGCCGCGCGCCAGAAGCGGGTGGAAGGGCGGGATGACATGCAGGTTCTCGGCCGCGGCGGCGCGCAGGCAGGCGGCGCGGGCGGCCTCGAAATCCTCGCCCTCGAGGATCAGTTCGGCGCCCCAGGCGCGCATGGCGGCGTTCTTTTCCACCGAATTGCCCCGCGGCGCCCAGACCTTCGCCGCGATGCCGTGGGGCGCGGCGGCGAAGGGGATCGACTGGCCGTGATTGCCGCGCGTGGCGGTGGCGATGCCGCGGGTCCCGCCGGCCCGCGCCAGATCGTCGAGATAGACGATGCCGCCGCGAACCTTGAAGGCCCCGATGGGGGTGTGGTTCTCGTGCTTGACCCAGACCTCGCAGCCGGCGCGCGCCGCCAGCAGCGGCCAGGCGTATTGCGGCGTCGCCGGCATGCGGGCGTGAACCAGCGCCGCCGCGTCCTCGAGCTGGGCAAGGGTGAACAGAGCCATGATCGCTCCTTTTGGACATGCGCTCCGCCGCCGGAGCCGATCTTGCGCGCGAGCCTATGGCGGGCGGGGACCGCGGGCAATCCGAAATCCCGCGCGCCCCTCGCGGGGTTGATGCACGCCCCCAGATGGCCTAATTGCACCGGACCTTTCATAACGCATAAGCAGGGGCAGGGTCATGGCTGGATTGATGGCAGGCAAACGCGGGCTCATCATGGGCGTCGCCAATGAACGCTCGATCGCCTGGGGCATCGCGAGAGCCTGCGCCGCCGAGGGCGCCGAGCTTGCCTTCACCTATCAGGGCGCGGCGCTGGGCAAGCGCGTGCGCCCGCTGGCCGAATCCGTCGGCGCCGACGCGGTGCTGGAATGCGACGTCACCGATGCGGGTTCGATCGACGCGGTGTTCGCGGCGCTGGAGGCGAAATGGGGCAAGCTGGATTTCCTGCTCCACGCCATCGGGTTTTCCGACAAGTCCGAACTGCGCGGGCGCTACGTGGACACCAGCGCCGGCAATTTCCAGATGACCATGAACGTGTCGGTGTTTTCCTTCACCGCGGTGGTGCAGCGCGCCGAAAAGATGATGCAGGACGGCGGCGCGGCGCTGACGCTCACCTATTACGGGTCCGAGCGGGTCATGCCCCATTACAACGTCATGGGCGTGGCCAAGGCGGCGCTGGAATGCTCGGTGCGCTACCTGGCCATGGATCTGGGGCCGCGGGGCATTCGGGTGAACGCGCTCAGCGCCGGGCCGATGAAGACGCTGGCGGCCTCGGGGATCGGCGATTTCCGCTACATCCTGAAATGGAACGAGCTGAATTCGCCGCTGCGGCGCAACGTGACCTCGGACGACGTGGGCAAGGCGGGGATGTATCTGCTGTCGGACCTGTCCTCGGGCGTGACCGGCGAGAACCACCATGTGGACGCCGGCTATCACGTGGTGGGCATGAAGGCCGAGGACGCGCCCGACATCGACGTTGTGCAGGGGCGCAAGTGACCCCGCGCCGGCGCGCAATCCAACCCGGAGGACCATCGCGATGACCACCCGCCTGCCCCACGAAAAAGGCTTTCACATCAGCTGGGACCAGATGCATCGCGACAGCCGGGCGCTGGCCTGGCGGCTTGACGGTCAGGGCCCGGGCGCCGGCGGGGCGTGGTCCGCCGTGGTGGCGATCACCCGAGGCGGCATGGTGCCGGCCTGCATCGTCGCGCGCGAACTCGACATCCGCGTGGTGGACACGATCAGCGTCAAATCCTACGACAACCAGACCCAGGCGGCGGCGGTGGTGCTGAAATCGCCGAAGGCCGAACTGATGGGCGCCGACGGCGCCGGGGTGCTGGTGGTCGACGATCTGGTGGACAGCGGCAACACGCTGGAGGTGGTGCGCAACCTCTATCCCAAGGCCCATTACGCCACCGTCTACGCCAAGCCCAAGGGGCGCGGCATGGTCGACAGCTTCATCACCGAGGTCAGCCAGGACACCTGGATATTTTTTCCCTGGGACATGGCGTTGCAATATGTCGAGCCCTATCGCGGCGCCTGACCGGCGCAAAAGCGTTTCGGACGCTGCGTAAAACAAAAAAAATGACCGCGCCGAGGCGCGGCCAGTCCGACAGGGAGGAGCATGAACGGCGAGAACCACCAAAGCCGTTCATGCCTTATTTTCACCCAAATTCCTTAACAAAAATCAAACGCCTGCGTTGACGGTCGCGATTTTTCGCCACCTTGCGCGCTTAACGTGTTATTGGGCCGACGCCTCCGGTCGCGGGAGAACAGCGTGAACAAGGACGACACCGGCGCGACGCCGCTCGACAATGCGGCGAAACCGCCGGAAACAGATGAACGAAATGCGGCGAAACCGGGCGCCGACAAGGCCGCGGAGGCGCCGCTGGACGCCGCCGCGCGGCTGGCCAAATACGCCGAGCTGCGCGAACGCAGCGTCGCGGCCATCGGCGAGGCGGCGCTGGCCATGTCCGGATCGCCGCGCTACCGCGACCAGACCCTCGCCGATCTGCGCACGCTGGTGCTGGAGCCCCTGATGCGCGACCGCATCGCCGTGGCCCGCGCCCAGACCGCCGCCGAGGGCGGCGAGCCGCTGGCCCCGATGACCGGCATCGCCATCTGGGCGACCGTGTCCGAGGAGGTCGACCGCAAGATCCGCGAACAGGTGAAGGCGCAGGTGTTCCCGGTGCGGCTCAGGCCCACGGACTGGAACAGCGGCAAGATCACCTGGCTGCTGGACATCGTCGCGCCCAACCGGGCGCTGGCCACCGCGGTGGTGCGCAATTTCCGTCAGATCGCGGATTCGGGCAAGGTCAAGGTGCATCCCATCGTCGCCAAGCTGGTGGAGCCGGAGACCCTGGCCCAGATGACCGGCGCGAAGCAGGATGCGGCGCCGAAAACCGCGGCCGGCGCCCATGCGGCGCCGGACCGGACCATCAATTGAACCGCCGCGGGGCCTCAGTCGCCGCGCGGCGATTCGCTGACCGCGCCCCCTGTTGCGGGGCGTCGTTTCACAGGGCGCCGCGCGCCGATTGACCATGAGTGCGTGATATCAGCCTTAATGCGCGGGTTTCGCGCCGGCGCCGGAGAAGACCCGGGGCCGGGGGGCGTATAGAGTGAGGCGGTTTCGCCGTGCGTCGGTTTTCAAAGCGTCCGTCCCGCCGCCGCATCGCCGCGACGAGGATCGGGCGCGACAAAGCGTTGATGAGGATCGCCGCGCCGCAGTCACGCGCAGGCCGGCGTTTTCAAGGGGGGAATGCGTGTCATGACCGAACTCACCGCGCCCAGCGGCCTTGATGCGATTCTGCTGCCGCAGGTCGATGAAGCCGTTGGATTCGAGACCGTCCAGATCATTCCCGACAGCCTGTGGAACGGCGCGCTGTCCTGGCTCAACGACCTCGCCGAGCCGGGATCGACCTTCGGCCCCGACGTCGCGGCCAACCAGCTGCTGCTGCCCAACACCGAACGCGGCGGCATCGCGCTTGGCGCCGCCACCGCCGGCAACGACGCACCCCCCGATTACGTGAAGATCTTCACCGATCCCGGCGCGCCTTTCGCCAGGTCCTTTCTCGACAAGCTGAAGGAACAGGTCGACGGCGATCTCGCCGCGGCGGCGGGCGACGCGGCGGCGGAGGCGCGCATCCGCGGCGAGGCGCGCATCGAGGTGCTCAACCTGATCGATTTCGCCAAGACGCTGCACCTCACGCAGGAGGTGCTCGACGAATTCGACGATCCGCTGACCGCGATCGCGCGCTCGGAAACCGACCCGCGCATCACCCTTGGCGGCGAATCGCTGAGCGGCCTGCAAATCGAGGCCTCGGACGCGCTCGAAGATTTCACCGTGCGCTCCAGCGGGCTCTACGTCGCCATCGAACGGCTGCGCGGCGACAGCGAGGACAGCATCGACGCGGCGCTCGTGGGCGAATTCCCCGAACTGGCGCGGATCATCTATCCCGGCGGCCTGGTCGAATGGACCGACGACGTGCGCATCGACATCATCGTGCGCGACAGCGCGCTGGTGGCGAAATACGACGGCGAGGGCGCACCCTCCTACCAGGGCATCTACGACATCTACACCGGCGCCGGGGGCGACGGTCTCGGCGACATCGTGTCCGACGTGTTCAGGGAAATCTCCGGCGTCGACAAGCTGCTGGCGGTGTCGCTGTCCTCGGCCTCGAACGAACTGGTCAAGACCGGGTCGGAGCTGACCGGCAGCCTGCACAAGGATCTCTACGACTACCTGTACAAGGGCGATTTCGAGATCACCCAGGACCACATCATCGAAACCGTGGAGGCGGCGGAGAAATTCAAGGGGGCCTATGACAAGCTGACCTCGTTCGGCGGCAAGCTCGACGTTGACATCGACGCCAAGCCTGATGTCCGCTTCAAGGCGGCCGCCGGCGTCGCCAACATGATGTGGTCGCTCTACAAGCTTGACGCCGACCTGAAGAAATACGGCGGCGTCACCCCGGATTTCCTGCTGGATCAGGCCGCGAACTACGTCGCCGGCGTGGTGTCGGCCAAGGTGAGCGAAGGCGTGATGTGGCTGGCCACGGCCAACCCGGTGGGCACCATCTTCGTGGTCGGGCTGGGCAGCTACTACACGTATCAGTTCGTCAAGGACTACGCCCGACAGATCGTCGACGATCCGGCGTCGGGCGGCGACATCAAGTTCTACGCCGAATTCGTGCTGCTGACGATGGAGGAGTTCGAAAAGGAATTCGAACCCCAGATCACCATGTTTCAGGCGCTGGCGACGGAGCTGAAGTTGAGCCTGGTGGAGCCGATCGTCGCGCAGCTGGTGCCCGAGCTGATCACCGTCACCGGCGACAGCGCCGGCTTCATCTACGACGATAACCAGTGGCTGCTGGGCAAGGACAACGCCTATCTGGTCGGCGACGACAAAGACAACATCATCATCCATGCCGGCCATGGCGAGGTCCATGCCGGCGCCGGCGACGACATACTGCTGGGCTGGACCCCGGATATCGGCGACAATGGCGAACAGCTGGAGCTGCACGGCGAGGAAGGCGACGACTGGCTGTTCGTGATCGGCGGCATCGGCGCCAAGATCTACGGCGGCAAGGGCCGGGATTTCCTGACGAACTGGTCCTACAGCGGCCAGACATGGGGCGACGGCGCCGACGGCGCCGGGGGCGATGACGACACGTTCTGGTGGGCCGCCGGGCAGTTCATCATGGACGCCGAGCCCCAGGACCGTTTGCAGATGTTCGGCATCCCGCTGTCGGGCGGCACCAACGTCTATCTGGGCGAGACCAACGAGGCCTATGACTGGTTCCTGCCCTTCATCCACTACGGGTACACCGGCAGCCAGCTGATCGTGTCCTGGGGCAAGATCGCCGGCAGCGACGACATCCTGTCCCATTCCACGGTGATCAACAATTTCAGCTTCGGCGACGACACCGGCAGCCAGTACAAGATCAACGACAACGCCACCATGGGGATGCTGTTCCGCATCTACGGGGTCGGCGACGAAGTTTCGGTGTGGAACGCCCTGTGGGGGCATTTGATCCTCTATACGAAGGTGCTCCACACCTTCGTGAAGAACCTGAGCTGGGAACCCGTCGACGACCCGCTGGCGCTGGATCTGGACCTCGACGGCATCGAGACCTCCGCCTACAATTTCGGCGGCGTGAATTTCGACTTCAACGGCGACCTGTTCGCCGAAAAGGCCGGCTGGCTGGACTCCGATGACGGCTTCCTGGTCATGGACCGGGACGGCAACCGGCGCATCGAATCCACCTCGGAAATGTTCGGCGCGCCGGGCGAAAGCGGCTTTGGCGAACTGGCCGCGCTGGACGACAACGGCGACGGCGTGATCGACGCCTCGGACGCGGGCTTCGCGGATCTGGAGATCTGGCGCGACCTGAACCAGGACGGGATCACCGACGAGGGCGAACTGTTCTCGCTCGCCGATTACGACATCGTGTCGCTGGAGGTGACGGGCGCGGCGCTCGACACCGAACTGTCCAACGGCAACACCCTGCGCGCCAAGGCCAGCTACACCCGCGGCGACGGGGTGGTGGGCGATATCTACGAAGTGATCTTCGACACCAACCCGGTGGACACCGTCTATCGCGGCATCGAGGGCCAGAGCTCGGCGCTCGAAGGACGCACCGCCGCCGCCTGGGCCGGACCCATCGAGGTCAAGGGCTATGGCCGCCTGACCGATATCGGCGTCGCCGCCACCAACGACCCGCTGCTGCTGGAGACCCTGACCCGGGTCGCGGCCGACATGTCGATCCCCGACCTGAAGCTGCTGCGCATTCAGGCGCAGGAGGTGTATTCCGCATGGGCCGCCGCCGATGTGGACAGCGCCGAGCTGACGCCCATGCTGCTGTCGGCGGACGGGACCGAGCTGCTCGACTGGGCGGTCTGGGTCGAACGCCCCGGCGGCGGGCATTTCAAGCTGCATTCCGGCGATCCGGTGCTGGATTCGGGCGGCGACGTCATCGACCGCCCGACCATGGAGCAGGTGCTGGCCCAGACCGGCGGCGACTGGTCGCTGCAGCAGACCTTCTCGCCCTCGGACCGCGCCGAACTGCCGGCCCATCGCGCCCCCCGCCCCTATCTGGTGCAGATCGTCGACGATCGCCCGGTGGTGATGGATTACGGGCGCGAGGTGTCGGACGCCAATGGCAAGTATTGGGTGCTCAATTCCGGCGATCCGGTGCTGGATTCGGGCGGCGACGCCATCGCCCGCCCGACGCTGGACGACGTGCTGGCCCAAACCCCCGCCGGGATGGACTGGCGGGTCGAGGTCCCGGGCGCCTCGGATTGGGTCGACCTGCCGGTGGACCGGCTGGCCGTCACCTACACCGACGGCGTGCTCACCAACTATTCGGTGCAGGTCAGCGACGCGGACGGCGTCTTCAACGTCTGGATCAACAACCTGCGCCGCGCCCTTGATCTGCAGGAAAAAACCGGCGAGCCCGGCGCCTTCCAGCTGCGCAATTACGAGATCGATCTGGACACGCTGAAGGATCTCGACAATTCCGAAGACAGCTATGTGCGCGCCGAGATCATCACCGCCGAACAGCTGCGCTTCGCCTCCGCCTCCTTCGGCATCGCCTTCCGCCCGGAGATCCTGACCGCCGACACCGATTCCGACGGGCTGATCGTCTATCCCGCGGACCCCGAGGAAACCATGGGCTTCTTCACCAGCCTGATGGAATCCTATCAGGCGCAGTCGCGCGCCTACGCCGTGCGGCTGGCCATGCAGGGCGGGCTGGCGGTGTATTTCCAGGGCGTCGAATACGACGCCGCGTCGGACAGCTTCAAGCCCGTGGGCGGGCGCATGCTCACCCCGATGTTCGAGGCGATCTTCGCCGACGCCCCGGCGGGGCGCGACGACGCCATCGACTGGATGCAGGGCTGGGCCGAGATCGTCGACGTGATCTATCCCGACTACATCCGCGGCAACGGCGCCTCGAAAACCGAGGGCTGGCTGATGCAGATGCTGCTCGGCGCCGCGCAGAACGTGCCCACGGACGTCGAATTGCTGAAGATCGCCGAGATCTTCGGCGTGGACGAGGACTCCATCCTCCAGCACGCCCCCGAGGACGACGTGGTCACCGGCACGAACGCCGACGAGCTGATCATCCTGTCCGAAGGCGACCAGATCGTGCGCGGCAGCTACGGGTCCGACATCTACATCGTCGGCAAGGATTTCGGCCACGACATCATCGACGATTACGAAGAACCGCTGAATCCGCGCTCGCCGGACTACCTGCGCTTCGCGCATGTGAAATCGGACGAGGTCTACGCCTGGCGCGACGGGCTCGACCTGGTGATCGAGGTGATCGGCACGGATGACGTGCTCACCGTGCGCAACCAGTTCGAGGGCAAGCTGCCCGGCCTGTTCGGCGGCGATTTCTCGCCCGACACGGAAATGGTGGAGATCACCTTCGCCGACGGGGTGAGCTGGGACCTGCTCGACATCGCCTATGCGGTGTCGCATCCGCTGGACACCGACGACCTGGTGCAGGGCTCCAACGCCGTCGACGTGCTCGACGGCGGCAAGGGCGACGACATCCTGCGCGGCGGGCGCGACAGCGATCTTTACATTTTCGACTACGGCTACGGCAATGACCGCATCGAGGAAAACAACGACAACATCCTCGTCGAGGCCTTCGACATGGTGCGCATGGGCGAGGGCATCGCCGACAAGAACCTGTCATTCGAGCGGGTCGGCGACAGCGACGACCTGATCATCCGGCTGCTGGACGACGACGGGGTCGAAACCGGCGACGTGCTGACCGTGCAGAATCAGTTCAAGTCGATCAACACCCTGGTTCTGGGGGTGCACTGGCTGGACCGGATCGAACGGGTGATCTACCAGAACGGCTCGTTCGTCGACGAAGTCGAGATCATGCGCCGCACCGTGGCCAACGCCAAGACCGACGGCGTCGACGCCATCTGGGGCTTTCACAACGCCGACAATCTGGATGGCGGGCTCGGCGACGATTTCCTGTCCGGCGGCAGCGTGGGGGACAGCTATGTCTTCTCGCGCGGCTACGGCCATGACGTGATCGAGGACAATCTCGCCGATTTCCTCACCGAATCCTACGACACGCTGCGCTTCACCGACATCCGTTCGGACGAGGTGGCCTTGCTGCGCGACGGGTCGTCGCTGACCATATCCATCGCGGTGCTGGACGAGACCGGCGCCGAGACCGGCGACAAGGTCACGCTGGTCAATGAATTCAAGCTGACCTCGACCGTGCTGTTCGGCGACTACTACTATGACAATATAGATGAAATCAAATTCAGCGACGGCGCGGTCTGGGATTTCGACGCCGTGGCGCGCCGGTTGCTGGAACAGGCCAGGACCGATGGCGACGACACCATCTGGGGCTTTGACCGCGCCGACACGCTGGACGGCGGCAAGGGCGACGACCGGCTGGAGGGCGGAGTCTATTCCGACACCTACATCTACGGGCTCGATTACGGCGACGACGAAATCTACGACGCCACCAACCACCCGCTGCTCGCCCCCGGCTGGGACGCGCTGGTCATGGAAGGCATCGCCTTTGACGACATCGACGTCAGCCGCGAATTCCGCGACCTGATCTTCACCGTCCGCGCCACCGGGGATTCGGTCCGGCTGGTGGATCAATACAACCGCGCCGGCATGAACGGGCAGCCCAATGCGGTTGAGGAACTGCGATTCTCCGACCGCACCATTCTTTACACCGACCTCAACCCCGAGGACGTGGACCTGGTCGGCACCGACGCGGACGAGACCCTGCGGGGATCCGATTTCGGCGAAACCATCGACGGGCGCGGCGGCGACGACACGCTGATCGGCGCCTCGGACGGGGACACCTACAAGTTCGACGCCGGCTACGGCAACGACGTGATCATCGACCGGCTGGCCAACGCCCGCTGGAACGGCGACGACGTGGTGGCCTTCGGGGCCGACATCACCATCGACAACGTGCGGTTCTCCAAGGAAAACGACGATCTCGTCATCTCCATCGAGAACCGGCCCGACACCCTGCGCATCCAGGG
Organism: Oceanicella sp.; assembly: GCF_056449545.1. NCBI lineage: Bacteria > Pseudomonadati > Pseudomonadota > Alphaproteobacteria > Rhodobacterales > Paracoccaceae > Oceanicella > Oceanicella sp. Next base: position 23,136 of record NZ_JBWOMN010000140.1, read on the forward strand.
GCAGTTCGCGTCGTCCCTGAACGAGGTGGAGCTGTTCCGCTTCGCCGACGGCACGGAATGGACCATCGCCGATGTCGAGGAATTGCTGCTGATCTCCGGCGGCGGGCGCGGCGACGACGTGCTGCAGGGCTTTGACGACCGCGAGAACATCCTTGACGGGCGCCAGGGCGACGACCAGCTGTTCGGCGGGCGTTTCGCGGACACCTATCTTTACGGCGTCGGCTACGATCTCGACACCATCACCGAGGTGCTGAACGGCGTCGCCGTCGCCGGGGCGATCGACCGCGTGGTGTTCGGCGAACTGATCACGCCCGATGATCTCGACCTGCGCCGCGACGGCGGCGACCTGGTGCTGTCCATCGCCGGCACGGGCGACGCGCTGACCGTGATCGACGGCCTGTCCCAGCGGCTGGTGGAACAATACGAATTCGCCGACGGCACGGTCTGGACCTTCGAGGATCTGCGCCTCGAAGTGCTGAAGGGCACGGATTTCGCCGATGAGCTGACCGGCTTCGACGACAGCGACGACACGCTTGACGGCGGGCTCGGTTCGGACGAATTGCGCGGTGAAAAGGGCAACGACGTCTACCGCTTCGGCGTCGGCTACGGCGCCGACGCGATCTTCGAGACCGGCGGCGATGACCGGGTGGAATTCGGCGACCTGATCTCCGCCGACATGCTGACGCTGACCGCGGACGGCGACACGCTGGTGATCGGGCTGCAGGGCTTCGAGGACACGCTGGCGATCCGCAGCGGGCTGCGCGACACCAACGTGGCGCAGCGGATCGAGACCTTCGCCTTCGCCGACGGTTCGGAGATGGATTTCGCCACCATCCGCCAGGCGCTGGTGACCCAGCAGGCGACCGCGGGCGACGACGTGGTGAGCGGCAACGAGAATGCGGGCGACCTGATGACCGGCGGCGCCGGCGCCGACCTGCTGCGCGGGCTCGGCGGCGACGACGTCTACCGCTTCGAGGCCGGCGACGGGCTCGACATCATCGACGACCGCGGCAACTCCGCCGCCGACACGCTGATATTCGTGGATTACGCCTCCACCGAGGCGGTGGCGACCCGCGCCCATCCGCTGCGCGCGGACGCGGTGATCGCCTTCCCCGGGACCGGCGACGCGGTGACCATCATCGACGGGCTCGAGGCCGGGGCGCGCTCCGCCATCGAGCGCATCGAATTCTCCGACGGCGTGATCTGGACCGTGAGCGACCTGCGCGACGCGGCGCTGACCTCGCAATCCAGCGACGCCAATGACGTGCTTGGCGGCTTTGACGACGGCGACACGCTGGAGGGCGGGCTGGGCGATGACCTGATCAATGGCGGGCGCGGCGCTGACACCTATGTCTTCACCCGCGGCGACGGGCGCGACGTGATCGACGACGACGCCACGTCATCGGGGGACGTGGACCGGCTGGAGCTGCGCGGCTACCAGATCGGCGACGTGATCGTGTCCCAACCCAACCCTGACGGGCCGGACCTGCTGATCTCCTTCGCCGACACCGATGACGAAATCCTGCTGCGCAACCAGTTCAGCGCCTCGGCCGGGCGTGGGATCGAGGAAATCACCTTTGGCGACGGCGCCGCGCTGACCCGCGCCGACATGGTGGCGGGCATCGCCTCGGGCGGCACGGATCTCGACGAGATCATCACCGGGACCGGCGTCGCCGACACCATGATCGGGCGCGGCGGCGACGACACGCTGCATGGCGGCGGCGGCGGCGACACTTACCTGTTCACGCGCGGCGACGGGCGCGACGTGATCGAGGACAACGGCGCCGGCGCGGGCGACGTGCTGAAGATCGTCGGCTACGCGCCCGGCGAGGTCACGCCCCGCCGCGCGCTTGGCGACGAGGATACGCTGGTGCTGGATTTCCCCGGCGGCGTCGATCGCATCCGCATCGTCAACGGGCTGAACGCGTCCAACGCCGACCAGATCGAGAAGATCGAATTCGACGACGGCACGATCTGGGAGGTCGGCGACGTCAAGATCGCGATCATCGCCCGCCAGCAGACCGACGGCGACGACACGATCACCGGATTCGGCGGCGGCGACACGCTGGAGAGCGGCGCGGGCGACGATTCGCTGATCGGCGGCGGCGGCTCGGATGTCTACGTGTTCAACGCCGGCGACGGGCGCGACCGCATCGAGGACAACGGCGCCGGCGGCACGGATGCGCTGCTGATCAACGGCTACCTGCCCGGCGAGGTCGCGCTGTCGCGCACGCCGGAAAGCGCCAGTTCGCTGATTCTGACCTTCGCCGGATCAGACGACCGGGTCGAACTGGTGAACGTGCTCGACAATTCCTACCAGGATCAGATCGAAGAAATCCGTTTCGAGGACGGCACGGTCTGGACCATCGGCGACGCCAAGACCCGGCTGCTGGCCGAGTCCGCGAGCGACGGGCCCGAACGCATCACCGGCTTTGCCAGCGCCGACACGCTCGCCGGGGGCAAGGGCGACGACATGCTGTTCGGGCTTGGCGGTTCGGACATCTATGTCTTCGCCAGGGGCGACGGGCGCGACGTGATCGAGGACAATGGCGCCGGCAGCACGGACCAGCTGAAGATCGAGGGCTACACGCCCGCCGAAACCACGGTCTCGCGGCTGCCCGAGGCGCTGGCGACGCTGGTGATCCGGTTTGCCGGGACCGATGACGAAATCCGCCTGGTCAACGCGCTGGAAGGCGATTACGGCGACCAGATCGAACAGATCGTCTTCGACGACGGCACGATCTGGACCCCGACGGACCTGCGCGAGATGGTGCTGGCCGCCGAGGCCGTCGCCGATCCGGCGCTGGTGATCGGGTTTGGCGTCGCGGACACGCTGGAAGGCGGGCCCGGCAACGACGAGATGCAGGGGCGCAACGGCAGCGACGTCTATGTCGTGGCGCCCGGTCAGGGCGACGACGTCATCGAGGACAACGGCAGCAGCGACGCCGATGCGCTGAAGCTGACCGGCGTCACCCCCGCCGAAGTCAGCCTGAGCCTGCCCGCCGGATCGTCGGTCGATCTGCTGCTGCGCTTTGACGCCGGCGGATCGGTGCTGATGCGCAACGCGCTCAACGGCGACAACGGCGACCAGATCGAGGACATCCGCTTCGATGACGGCACGGTCTGGTCCGTCGCCGACCTCCGCCAGATGCTGGTCGATGACAATCAGGGCGCCGGCAATGACATCGTGTTCGGCTTTGCCGGCGGACAGACGCTGAACGGCGGCGCCGGGGATGACGTGCTGCTGGGGGGCGAGGGCGACGACACGCTGAGCGGCGGCCCCGGCGACGACACGCTGTCAGGCGGCGGCGAAGGCGATCTCTACCAGTTCGCCGCCGGCGACGGCTACGCCTTCATCGACGACAACGGCTTCTGGGGCACGGACGCGATCACCGTCGCCGGCTACGCGTCCACCGACGCGATCCTCGGCCGCGCCGCCGGGCGCGACGACCGGCTGGAAATCCGCTTCGCCGGATCCGACGACCTGATCCGCATCGACAACGCGCTGAACAACGACCGGTTCGACCAGATCGAGGAATTCCGGTTCTCGGACGGCGTCACCTGGACCATCGCCGAGGTGAAGGACATGCTGCCGGCGCCGTCCACGGCGCCGGACATCGACGGAACCTCCGGCGACGACACGCTGGCGACCACCGCCGCCGACGAAACCGTCAACGCCGGTCGCGGCGACGACCTGGTGCGCTACGCGCGCGGCGACGGAAGCGACGTGATCCGCGATTCAGGCGGCGACGACACGCTGGAATTCACCGACATCGACTCGGGCGACGTGACCCTGCGCCGGCGCGAAAACGACGCGGTGCTGGTGATCGCCGAAACCGCGCCGGGGGCCGGGGATGGCGGCGAAGTGGCGCTGATCGACGCGCTGAACGCCGGGGCGCAGGGCATCGAGACGGTGACGTTCGCGGATTCCGTGACCTGGAGCGACGCCGACATGCGCGCCGCCCTGATGGCGGGCGCGATCAGCGGCGGCGATGACAGCGTCATCGGGTTCTCCGGCGCCGACACGCTCGACGCGGGCGCCGGCGACGACCGGCTGGCCGGGGGCGACGGCGACGACCTCTACATGCACGGGCGCGGCGACGGCTTCGACGTGATCGACGAAGGCGCGACCTTCGGCGGCGCGAACGACAAGCTGCGCCTGACCGGGCTCGACCCGGCCGAGGTGGCGCTGATCCGCTACGGCAATGACGCGGTGCTGAGCTACGGCGAAAGCGCGCCGGGCGCCGGCGACGGCGGCGGGGTCCGGCTGATCAACCATTTCAGCCGCTATTTCGAACGCGGCGTCGAGAATGTCGAATTCGACGACGGCACGATCTGGACCCCGGCCGACCTGCGCGAACGCTTCATGGCCGACCGGCCCACGGCGGGGGATGACAGCATCACCGGCTTCGCCGCGGCGGACACCATCGAGCCGGGCGAAGGAAACGACCGCGTCGAGGGCGGCGACGGCGACGATCTGTTCATCTGGCGGCGCGGCGACGGCGACGACCTGTTGCAGGATGCGAGCACCGGCGGCGGAAGCGCCGACCGCCTGTCGCTGATCGGCGTCGATCCGGGCGACGTCACCGTCGAACGCAACGGCGACCACGCGGCGCTGGTCATCGCCGAAAGCGCGCCGGGGGCGGGCGACGGCGCGCGCATCGTGCTGGTCGACGCGCTGAAAAACTATTTTCAGGTCGGACTCGAGGAGGTGGCCTTCGACGACGGCACGATCTGGACCTATGCGGATCTGGCCGCCGCGGCGCTCGCCGCCGCGATCACCGCGGGCGACGATATCGTCGTCGGCTTCAACACCGCCGACAGCATCGAGGCCGGGCCCGGCGACGACGTGCTGGAGGGGGCGGCCGGCGACGACGTCTATGTCTGGCGCCACGGCGACGGCAATGACGATATCCGCGAACCCAGATCCACCGACGGCATCGACAAGCTGCGCCTGATCGGGGTCGCCGCCGACGGCGTGACCATCGAGGACCGCGACGGCGATCTGACGCTCCGCATCCCCGACAGCGCCCCCGGCGCCGGCGATGGCGGGCAGGTGATCCTGCGCGCCTCGCTGAACCCGTCTTTCCAGGTCGGCACCGAAAGCGTCGAATTCGACGACGGCACGATCTGGACCAATGCCGAGCTGCGCGCGCGGCTGATCGCCTCCCAGACCGGGCCCGAAAGCGCCACGGTCACCGGGTTTTCCTCGGCGGACAGCATCGAAGGCGGCGGCGGCGACGACCTGCTGCGCGGCGGATCCGGCGACGACGTCTACATCTGGCGGCGCGGCGACGGCGAGGACGTGATCGAGGATGGCGGCACGACCGGCGGCGTCGATTCGCTGCAGCTGATCGGCGTCGATCCCGCCGAGGCCACGCTGGCGCGGGGCGGCGACGGCGGCGACGCGGTGGTGATCGTCGCCGACAGCGCCCCGGGGGCCGGCGACGGCGGGCGCATCGTGCTGAAAGACAGCCTGGTCCCGTATTTCAACGCCGGCGTGCAGAAGGTGGCGTTCGACGACGGGACCGAATGGGCCCAGGCCGATTTCGTCGCCATGTCGCTGCAGGGCGCCGCCAGCGACGGCGACGACCTGCTGCAGGGCGGCAATGACGGCGACACGCTGGCGGGCGGTCTCGGCGACGACCGGCTGGAGGGCGGCAAGGGCGCCGACCGTTACGTTTTCAACGCCGGGGACGGCGCCGACGTGATCCGCGATCGCGGCGACGTCCCGGTGGGCGAGGGCGACGACCCGATCGACGACGTTCTGGAGATCCGCGGCCACGCCTTTGCGGGGGCCGAATTCCTGCGCCTCGGCGCGGACACCAACGACCTGACCCTGCGCTTCGCCGGATCGGACGACAGCGTCACCATCCTGAACGCGCTCGCCGCCGGGCGCGACGTGATCGAAAAGGTGCTGTTCAGCGCCGACGACCCGGCCGACGACGTCACCGTGACGCTGGAGCAGATCACCGCCCGGCTGCTCGCCGATCTGGCCACCGACGGCGACGACCTGATCCTCGGCGCCGACACGGCCGAAACCCTGACCGGCGGGGCCGGGGCGGATGTGCTCGACGGCGCGAAGGGCGGCGACCTTTACATCTACCGCAAGGGCGACGGCGACGACCGCATCGAGGACACCGGCAACGGCGCCGGCGACGAATTGCGCATCGAGGGCTGGAGCGAGGCCGACATCCTGACCATGCGCCGCAGCCCGCCCGACGGGCTCGACCTGGTGATCGACTTCGCCAATGGCGACCGGGTGGTGATCCGCAACACGCTTGGCGACACCAACGCCGGGATCGAAACCGTGTCCTTCGCCGGCGGGCCGAGCTGGTCCATGGCCGACATCCGCGCCCGCCTGATCGGCGACGCGGGCGGCGACGGCGACGAGAACATCTGGGGCTTCGCCGACGGCGAGACGCTGAGCGGCGGGGCCGGGTCGGACACCCTGCATGGCGGGCTGGGCGGGGACACCTATGTCTATCGAGCCGGCGACGGCGCCGACCAGATCGAGGACAACGGCAGCGCCGCGGGAACCGACCGGGTGGTTGTCGAGGGCTACAGCTCTCAACAGGTGGCGGCGCGGCGCCTTTACAAGGGCGATGACGGGCTGGTGCTGGTCTTCGCCGGCGACGGCGTCAACGAAGGCGACCGGCTGACCATCCTCAACACCCTCAACGGCGCCGCGGACGACGGCATCGAGGAAATCGAATTCGCCGACGGCGTGGTCTGGACCATGGCCGACGCGCTGGCCGCGCTCGACAACGCCGCCCCCGAGGCCCGCCAGGACGGGGTGTTTTCCGCCGTGCAGGGCGAGGCGACGGTGATCGCCGCGCAAACCCTGCTGCGCAACGATTTCGATCCGGACGGCGACCCGCTGAGCCTGATCGCGGTCGGCGCGGCGATCGGCGGCGCGGTGGCGCTGAACGCCGACGGCGACGTGGTGTTCACCGCCGACGCCGATCACCTTGGCGCGGCGCAGTTCGACTACACCCTGTCCGACGGCGCCAACGGGCTGACCGACGCCACGGTGTTCATGCGCGTGCGCCCGCCGGCCAGCGCCAACGACGATGACGGCTTCACGGTGGAGGAGGAGGGTCTCCTCACCATCACCGCCGCGCGGCTGCTGGCCAATGATTTCGACGGCGACCTGCTCAGCATCTCGCAGGTCAAGGACGCGACCCATGGCGTGGCGGCCATGTCCTCGACCGGGGTCATCACCTTCACGCCCGATGTCGATTTCATCGGCCAGGCGAGCTTCGTCTACGTCGCCAACACGCCGCAGGGCGGGCGCGCGGAGGCCACGGTGACCATCGAGGTGACCGAGGTCAACGACACGCCCACGGCGCGGCTCGATCGCGGATTCTCGGTGCTGGAGGACGGAACCGGCGAAATCCTCGTGGGCGAGCTGCTGGCCAACGACACCGACCCGGACGGCGACCCGCTGACGGTGACCGAGGTGTTCTCGGGCCCCGACCTGCAGGTGGACCTGACCGCCGGCGGCGTGATCACCGTCACCCCCACGGCGTTCTTCTTCGGCGCCGCGGTGTTCAGCTACGCGATCTCCGACGGGCGCGGCGGCACGGCCGTGGCCGAGGCCGTCGTGCAGGTGATCCCGGTCAACACCGCGCCGGTGCTGGCGGATGATTTCATGGAGACCGAGGAAGATCACCCGCTGTTCTTCGCCGCCGCCGACATCCTCGCCAACGACCGCGAATTCGACGGCGACCAGATGCGGGTGTCGCGGGTGTTCGGCGAGGTCGGCGGCAACGCCACCCTGCTCGCCAACCAGACCGTGCTGTTCGATCCGAAGTCCGATTTCACCGGCGAGGCGAGCTTCAGATACGAGGTGGACGACGATCAGGGCGGGCAGTCCATCGCCACGGTCTTCGTCACCGTCACCCCGCTCAACGACCCGCCGGCGGCACGGGACGAATCCTACGACGACGCCAACGGCGCGGGCGACTACCTGTCGGGCCTCGAGGATTCGCCGCTGGTGATCTCGGCCGCCAGGCTGCTGGAGAACGATCGCGATTTCGACAGCGCCGGCTTCGCGCTGACCACGGTCACCAACGCCATCAACGGCACGGTGGACATCAACGGCGACGGCGACGTGGTGTTCACCCCGGATCCCGATTTCTGGGGCGAGGCCTCGTTCCGCTACGTGATCTCGGATGGCGAGGGCGGCGTCGACGACGCCCGCGTGACCATGTATTTCGCGCCGGTCAGCGACGCGCCGCCGGTGGCGGGCGATGACGAGTTCACCATTCTCGAGGACGTGACCACGGTTCTGCGGATCTCGGACATGCTGATCAACGACACCGACATCGATCTCGATCAGCTGGAGGTGACGGCGATCTGGCTGGACCGGTCGTCGCGGGGCGACGCCGAGCTGTCCCTTGACGCCAACGGCGACCTGGTGGTCGCGCCGAGCGACGATTACAACGGCGATCTGGCGCTGCATTACACCGTCACCGACAACAAGGACGGCGAGGACGAGGGCCTGATCTCGATCACCGTGACCCCGGTCAACGACCTGCCGGAAACCGGGGACGACGTCGCCGCCGGCAGCCTCGACGCGCCGATCGTGGTGCGTGTTTCGGACCTGCTGGCCAATGACGGCGACCCGCGCGATTTCAGGAACGACCCCGACGAGGCGCGCGCGCAGCTGAGCTTCGCGTCGGCGCAAGACCCGTCCGACGGCACGATCTCGGTCTATCAGGACGAATTCGTCGTGGTGGAGCAGAGCGCCGGGTTCACGGGCGACCTCGCCTTCGGCTACACCATCGTCGACGGCGAGGGCGGCGAGGATGACGGGACCGTCACCGCCAGCGTCGCCGCGGATCACGCCGCGACCATAACCGGGTCGCAGATCCGCGACCTGCTGATCGGCGCCCCCGTCGCCGAGCGCCTCGAAGGGCTGGCGGGCGCGGACGACCTGTTCGGGCGCGCCGGCAATGACGTGCTCGAAGGCGGCGACGACGCCGATCTGCTGGATGGCGGCGCGGGCCGCGACATGGCGGATTATTCGACCTCCAACATCGGCGTGCGCGCCGACCTGCTGGCGCGCATCGGTCAGGGCGGCCATGCGCAGGGCGACCAATACGTGTCGATCGAGGATCTGGGCGGCTCGGCCTTCGCCGACCAGCTGTTCGGGTCGGGCGGCGCCAATCTCCTGTCGGGGGCCGGGGGCGACGACGCGCTGCACGGGCTCGGCGGCGCCGACACGCTGCGCGGCGGCGACGGCGACGACCGGCTGATCGGCGGCGCCGGGGCGGACCGGCTGGAAGGCAACGCCGGGTCCGACACCGCGGATTATTCCGACAGCGCCGCGGGGGTCAACGTCTCGCTCGGGGCCGGAACCGGGGCGGGCGGCGACGCCGAGGGCGACACGCTTGCGGGCGTCGAGAACCTGATCGGCTCGATCCAGGCCGACACCCTGTCGGGCGACACCGGCGACAACTGGCTGGATGGCGGGCGCGGCGACGACAAGCTGTTCGCGGGCGGCGGCGACGACAGGCTGACGGGCGGGCGCGGGGCCGACACGCTGACCGGCGGCGCCGGGCGCGACGCGGCGGATTACGCGATGTCCGCCGAGGGCGTCACGGTGGATCTCGCCGGACTGACCGCCGGGGGCGGCGACGCCGCGGGCGACGTGTTCAACGGCATCGAGAACCTCATCGGGTCGCTGCATGACGACACGCTGCTGGGCGACGGCGGCGCCAACACCATCACCGGCAATGCCGGCGCCGACGCGATCGACGGGCGCGGCGGCGATGACTGGGCCGATTACGCCGGCTCGGACCGGGGGGTCGCCGTTGACCTCGCCGCCGGGACCGGATCGGGCGGCGATGCGGAGGGCGACGCGCTCTCCGGCATCGAAAACCTGATCGGTTCGGCCTGGGACGACGTGCTGAAGGGCGATTCCGGGGTCAACGCCTTCATCGGCGGCTTCGGCAACGATCGCTTCGAGGGCGCGGGCGGCGGCGACATCTACAATTTCGGCTTTGACGCCGGGGATGACGACATCGCCGAGGCCGGCGCCGCGGGCGACATCGACAAGCTGGTGATGGGCGCCGGGGTCAGGACCGCCGACGTGTCGCTGATCAGGGCGGAGAACAACGCCCTGATGGTCGAACTGGAAAACGACGACGCCTTCCTGATCGACAGCGTGCTGGTGCTCGGCCATTTCGACGGCGCCGCCAGCGGCATCGAACAGATCCTGTTCGAGGACGGCACGGTCTGGGATCGCGCCGCCATCGACGCGGCGGCGACGCCGGACGCGCTGAACGCGCGCGACGACATCGCCCGCTTCGGGCTGGAGGACGAGGACTACGTCATCGACGGCGCCCTTCTCATGCGCAACGACGCCGCGCGCGGGACCGAGAATTTCGAAATCCTGTCGGTGGGCAATGCGGTGAACGGCGCGGCGGTGCTGAATGACGACGGCTCCGTCACCTTCCGCGGCGATCAGGATTTCAACGGCGACGCCTTTTTCGACTACACCGTTTCCGACGGCGCCGGGCGCGAAAGCACCGCCACGGTCGAGGTCAATCTCGGCGCGGTGAACGACGACCCGGTTGCGCTTGACGACGGGCCGTTCAACGGGGTCGAGGACACGCCGCTGTTCATCCCCATCGCCGACCTTCTGGCCAATGACGGCGACATCGACGGCGACAACCTGCACATCGCCGGCTTCGGCAAGCTGCTGGACGAGAACGGCGCCCCCATCACGGGCGTCGAGACCCAGGTGGAGAACGCCACCTCCGGCATCGCCATGCTGGATCTGTTCTCGCCCAACGTGCTGTTCATCCCCTCGGGCGATCACTTCGGCACGGCGGGCTTCAGCTACATCGTCTCCGACGGCGCCGGCGGCACGTCGGTCGCCAATGTGGAGCTGAACTTCACCGGCGTGAACGACGCGCCGCGCCCTGAAAAGGACGGCTACGTCGCCCGCAAGGGCACGCCGATCCAGATCACCTCGACCCAGCTTCTGCGCAACGACAAGGACCCCGAGGGCCAGGACATCAGCTTCGTGTCGGCCCAGGACGCGGTCAACGGCACGATCGAGATCGGCGTGCTGCCCGGCGGCGGCGGGGGCGGCGCGGCCGGCGGCGGGGGCGGCGATCCCGTCACCTCGCTGATCTTCACGCCCGACGCGGATTTCCTCGGCGAGGCCAGCTTCACCTACACCGTGAAGGACAGCTTCGGCGCCGAGGCCTCGGTCAAGGTCGATGTCGCGGTGATCCCGATCAACGATCCGCCCAGCGCCCGCAACGACCGCTTCACCACCGAAGAGGACGTGCCGCTGCTGATCGCCGCGGCGCAGCTGCTGGGCAATGACAACGATCCCAACGGCGATCCGCTGACCATTTCCGCGCTGGACCTCTACCCCGAAAAGGGCGCGGTGGAATTCACCGAACTGGGCAATGTGCTGTTCACCCCGAACGAGGATTACAACGGCGACGCCTCGTTCTACTACACCATCTCCGACGGGCGCGGCGGGACCGCGCGCGGCGAGGTGTTCATCGAAGTGACGCCCGAGAACGACGATCCCTACGTCACCGACGACGATCAGGCCTTCACCACCGAAGAAGACACCGAGCTGCTGCTCTCGGCCTTCACGCTGTTCGCCAATGACGGCGATCCCGACGGCGACGTGCTGGAATTCGAGACCTTCGACGCCGACAACGGCCGCCTGCGCCGCGACGGCGAGGACCTGATCTTCACCCCCGAGGAGGATTTCGTCGGCGTCGCCCATGTCACCTACACAGCCAATGACGGCAAGAACGGCATTTCGCCGGGCGAGGCGCATCTGTCGATCGAGGTGACGGCGGTGGCCGACGCCCCGGTGGCCAAGGATGACAGCTTCACCGGGCTGGAAGGCCAGGCGCTGGAGATCACCGCCGCGCAGCTGCTGGCCAACGACAAGGACGGCGACGGCGATCCGTTCGACTTCCTGTCCGCCGATCTGGCGGCGGTGCGCAACGGCACGCTGACGCTGGACGGCGACACCCTGACCTACACGCCCGATTCCGGCTTCTATGGCGAGGATTCCTTCACCTACACGATCACCGGCGGCGACGGCGACGCCTCGGCGACCGTCAATCTGGACATCCGTCCCGACAACGCCGCCCCGGTGGCGGTGGCCGATCGCTTCGACGGCTTCGAGGACACGCCGCTGCTGATCGACATCGCCGATCTGCTGGCCAACGACACCGACGCCGACGGCGACGCGCTCAGCCTGGTGGAACTGGACCTGGTGGTGACCAACGGCCGCGCCGGACTGCTGCCGGGGGATCGCGTCTCGTTCACGCCGGACGCAAACTTCACCGGGCTGGTGACCTTCCGCTACACGATCACCGACGGCGTCACCGGGCCGGTGACCGGTGACGCGGTGGTCGATTTCGCCCCGGTCAACGACGCGCCGGTGGCGGTGGACGATTACGGGTTCAGCGTCGATCCGGGTGCGGTTCTGCAGATCGCCGCCGCCGACCTGCTGGCCAACGACATGGATATCGAGGGGGATTCCTTCTCCCTCGCCTCGGTCAACACCGCGCTGCACGGCACGGCGACGCTGGCCGGCGACGTCGTCACCTTCACCCCGGATGCGGGCTATGTCGGGGTCGCGGCCTTCACCTACGCGATCGAGGACGCGCAGGGCAATCAGGGCGAAGCGCAGGTCTCGATCGAGGTCGGCACCCTGCGCGCCAATGACGATGGCGGTTTCGAGACCGACGAGGACGTGACCCTGTCCATCGCCATCGCCGATCTCATCGGCAATGACGAAAACGCCGTGGGCGACATCACGCTGGACTGGGTGGATTACCCGGTGGCGGGCGAATTGAGCATCGACGGCGACAACGTGCTGTTCGCGCCGCAGCCGGGCTATCACGGGCTGGCGCAGTTCCGCTACCAGATCTCGGACGAATCCGGGCAGACGGCGCAGGCCAAGGTCAACATCGCCATCAATTCGGTCGAGGACGCGCCGGAAACCGCCGGGCTGCCCGATCGCAGCGTCAACGAAGGCGCGGAGGTGGCGATCGCCATCGACGCGGGCGCCTTCAGCGACGGCGACGGCGATCCGCTGACCCTGACCGCCGCGCTGGCGGGCGGCGGCGCCCTGCCCTCATGGCTGGTCTTCGACGCCGCGGGCTGGGCGTTCTCGGGGCTCGCGCCCATCGGGGCCGACGGCGCGTTGCAGATCGAGGTCAGCGCCTCGGACGGCGATCAGAGCGTGACGGCGGGCTTCACGCTCACCGTCAACGACAATCTGGGCGACGCCATCACCGGCACCGACAACGCCGACACGCTGACCGGCACCGACCGGGCCGACGCGATCCTCGGGCTGGCGGGCGACGACCTGATCAATCTGGGACTCGGCGACGACACGGTGACCGCCGGGGCCGGCGCCGACGTCATCGCCGGCGGGCTGGCGGCGCTGGACGGCGTCACCGTCACCGATTTCGGCGGCGCCGACGCGATCCGCGTCAAGGGCGTCGTGTTCGGCGCCGACGATCTGACGGTGACCGCCGGGTCGGCGATCCTCGACATCGACGCGGACGGCGATGGGTCGAGCGACGCCGTCATCACCCTGCTGGGCGATTTCGCCGGGCGCAGCTTCGCGGTCTCCGACAACGGAACCGACAGCACGATCACCGTGGGCAACGCCGCGCCGGTGGCGCAAGACGACGCTTTCGCCACCAGCGAAAGCGTCGCCGTCTCGGGCAATGTCCTCGCCGACAACGGCGCCGGCGCCGACAGCGACCCGGACAGCGACGCGCTGAGCGTGACCCGGGTCAACGGCGTCGCCGCCTCGGTGGGCGCGGCGGTGATCCTGGCGTCGGGCGCGCGGCTGACGCTGGGCGCCGACGGCGGCTTCGACTACGACCCGAACGGCGCCTTCGACGGGCTGTTCGACGACGAGACCGGGGCCGACAGCTTCACCTACGCGCTGGGCGACGGGACCGAGGAAACCACCGCCACGGTCAGCATCGACATCGCCGGCGAGGGCGTGCGCACCTTTTTCCGCGGCACGCCCGAGGATGACGACATCGCCGGATCGCGTTTCGCCGACACCATGCTGGGGCTGGGCGGCGACGACCGGCTGCGCGGGCTGATCGGCGATGACGAACTGAAAGGCGGGCTTGGCAATGACCGCCTGTTCGGCGGCATGGGCAAGGACCGGCTGCTGGGTCAGGCGGGCAACGACGTGCTCAACGGCGCCGGCGGCGACGACACGCTGATCGGCCATGGCGGCGTCGACCTGCTGGTCGGCGGCCCGGGCAAGGACCTGCTCAAGGCCGGCAACGGCAATGACGTGGCCAAGGGGGGCGGCGGCAATGACCGGGTGCTGGGCGGCGGCGGCAACGACACCCTGCTGGGCGGCGGCGGCGACGACACCCTCAGCGGCGCCGGCGGCGCGGATCTGCTGAAAGGCGGCAACGGCGCCGACATCATGAAGGCCGGCGGCGGCGCCGACCGGATCCTCGGCGGCGGCGGCAGGGACGTGCTGCGCGGCGAGGCCGGCGGCGACCGGCTCGAGGGCGGCGGCGGCAATGACCGGCTGATCGGCGGCAAGGGCGCGGATTTCCTCAAGGGCGACGCGGGCAAGGACGTGTTCGTGTTCGCCCGCGGCCATGGCCGCGACCGGATCATCGACTGGCATGACGGCCAGGACAAGATCGAGATCGGCGCCGGCGCCAGCCGCTTCAGCGACCTCGACATCTCGCAGGACGGCAAGCACGCCATCATCAAGTTCGCCAATGTGGTGATCCAGCTTGATCGCACCGACGCGGACGTGCTGGACGACGGCGATTTCATCTTCTGATCCGGCCCGCGCGCACGCCGCGCGGGCCGCCCGAGGAGAATTCTCGCTGGCGCGCGTCGCGCGACTGGCTCATTCTGCGTGACCGGCGCGCGCTGCGCGCGCCCGACCTGAAGAAACCGCCGATACTAGACAGCCGACAGAGGACATCCGCACATGCACGGTCTGATGATGAACGCCCAGCTTCGGATCTCGTCGATCCTGGAGCACGCCAACGCGGTTTTCCCCGCGCAGGAGGTCGTCACCCGCTCGGTCGAGGGCCCCATGGTCCGCGCCACCTTCCGCGAGGTCCGCAACCGCGCGCGCCAGCTTGCCAACGCCCTGCAAAAGCTCGGCGTCACCCAATCCGACCGGGTCGGCACCATCGCCTGGAACACCCAGCGCCATCTGGAGGCCTATTACGCGATCTCCGGCATGGGCGCGGTCTGCCACGTGATGAACCCGCGCTATTCCCCCGCGCAGCTGGTCTACATCATGAACCACGCCGCCGACGAGGTGCTGCTGATCGACGCCACCTTCATCCCGCTGGTGGCGGCGCTGAAGGACAAGCTGCCGAAACTGCGCCACGTGATCCTGATGACCGATGCGGCCAGCCACCCCGCCGACGCGCCCTTCGAGATGCTCAATTACGAGACCCTGCTGGCCGCCGAAAGCAGCGATTACGACTGGCCCGAGATCGACGAGGATCTGGCCGCCGGGCTCTGCTACACCTCCGGCACCACGGGGGACCCCAAGGGGGTGCTGTATTCGCACCGCTCGACCGTGCTGCACGCCATGTCCGTGGCCCTGCCCGGGGCCATCAATATCGGCGAATCCACGGTGATCCTGCCGGTTGTGCCCATGTTCCACGTCATGGCTTGGGGCATCCCCTATTCGGCGCTGATCGGCGGCGCCAAGCTGGTGATGCCGGGGCCGGGGCTCGACGGCGCGTCGCTGTTCGCGCTGATGGATCAGGAAGGCGTGACCATGGCCGCCGGCGTGCCGACGATCTGGCTGGGCCTGCTGGCGGAGATGCGCGCCAGAAACCGCGCGCCGAACGGGTTCGCGCGCACGCTGATCGGCGGCTCGGCCCCGGCGCATGCGCTGATCGCCGCCTTCGAGGGCGAGTTCGCCGTCGAGGTGACCCAGGGCTGGGGCATGACCGAGATGAGCCCCGTGGGCTCGATCTCGAACGTGCCGCCCGCCAAGGCGCATCTGCCGTTTGACGCGCGCATCGCGCTGAAGGGCAAGCAGGGGCGGCAGGTGTTCGGGGTGGAGCTTGACATCGTCGACGAAGACGACCGCCCCCTGCCCCATGACGGCGCCGCCTCGGGGCGGCTGGTGGCGCGGGGGCCGTGGATCGCCTCGGCCTATTTCGGCTCCGACATCTCGCCGCTGACCTCGACCGGCTGGCTTGACACCGGCGACGTGGCCACCATCGACGCCGAGGCCAATGTCACCATCGTCGATCGCGCCAAGGATCTGGTGAAATCGGGCGGCGAGTGGATCAGCTCCATCGACGTGGAAAACTGCGCCATGGGCTGCAAGGGCGTGGCCATGGCGGCGGTGATCGGCGTGCCGCACCCCAAATGGGACGAACGGCCGCTGATCATCGTGCTGCCGGCGCAGGACGACCCCGCCACCGCGGAACAGATCATGGCGCATCTCGCCGCCGCCCTGCCCAAATGGCAGCTGCCCGACGACGTGGTGCTGGTCGAGGCCCTGCCCATCGGCGCCACCGGCAAGGTGCTGAAGGCCAAGCTGCGCGAAGATTACCGCGATCACCTGAAGGACGCGGGCTGACCCGACGCGCGCCCCCCCCGACAGCCCCCTGACGGCGGAGCGCGTCAAGACCCGCTTGACGCGCCCCGCCGCCGGGGATACTTGTCTCGCTGTCGCGGGCGTAGTTCAGTGGTAGAACGTCAGCTTCCCAAGCTGAATGTCGTCGGTTCGATCCCGATCGCCCGCTCCACCTTCCCCAGCCGATCCGGGCCCC